>DKNB01000016.1:0-7823 GCA_002470125.1 Gallionellales bacterium UBA7399
TCAATTCTTGCTTCTAGCGCATCGAGTGAGGGGTCCCCAAAGAGTCGCCACCAGGCACCACGTGGTATGCCGTCGGCGGGTGCCGCCTCCTGCCATGGCCCACCCTTCCATGCGTCCTTCGCAGGCACCACCAAGGGCGCCTGGTAGGCGGTAATAAACGAGCAAGCGCCCAGAAGCAAGAGCATCGCGCCGCCAATTAATTTTGCTCCGAGAGCGGTGGGTCGGGTAAGCATTACGACTTAGGTTGCAAGGGTGCGGCCGGAGCGGGTGTATTGATCTTCACTAGGTCGCCCTCGACCAGGGTGTCTAGCGGATTGTTGATCACCGCCTCCTGACCGGTCAGGCCAGACACGATCTCAACCGAGGTACCGAAGTCGTGCAGCACCTCCACCCGCTTGAAGGCAACACGACTGTCGGGGCCAACAATCACGACGAAGGTTCCGCCCTGCCGAAACACCAAGGCGCTGGGCGGGATCTGGATCGACTTCTCGTTGGCGGGCAGACTGAACACGACGCTCCCGTACTCGCCCGGCAAAAGGGTGCGCTTGACGTTGTCCACCTCGAGCTGCATCAGCACCGTCCCCGATGCCTCGTTGACCGACTGCGCGTTGCCCACCAGACGCGCCGGGAAGCGCTGTCCCGGATGCTCTGGCACCTCAACTTGCGCCTCCATGCCTGGCTTGATACGGTTCACGTAGCTTTGCGGGACGCTGACATACAGACGCAGCTTGTGCGCATCAACGATCGTAAAGAGCTCACGACCTGCCTGTTGTCCAGCATTAATGAGCGCGCCAACATCCGTGTTCCTGGTGGCCACGATCCCATCGAACGGCGCCGTCACTCGCTTGAACGACTCCAACACCCTCAGGTGATCCACGTTGGCCTGGTTGGACACTACGATGCTTTTTTTGGCAGCGTGGTCGCTACTTTTTTCGTCTGCCTCTTGCAGGGAGACCGCGCCAGTCTTCAGTAGATTGCGCCAACGGCGTGCCGTTACTTCGGCCAGCTTTTCGTTCGCCCGTGCGGTGGCTAGGTTCGCCACGGACTGCTTTAACTGCTCATCGAGCTCGGGCGTTTCAATCTCTGCGAGTACCTGGCCCGCCTTGACCCTGGACCCAATGTCAAACTTCCAACGCTTCAGGTAGCCAGGCACTCTGGCATAGATCGGGGCCGAGTAGTAGGCCTGCAGGGTGCCAGGCAGGGTCAGGCGCTCGGCGTCGCGAGGACCATCGATTCGCGCTATGGCGACCATTGGCACCGCTCGCTCAAATGCCACAGCAACCAACTTTCGGTGGTCTTGGAGTCGTTCGTACAGCCCCCCGATCACGATCCCGATCGCCCCCGCGACAATCACCGCGACGGTGGTCTTCAGATACACGGCGGGCTTAACTGTTAGCGGCGAGTGAATTTTGTTAGTGCTCAAGAGAGACTCCATGTAGGGGCGGTCGATTACGTCGACCATGAATAAGGCCAAACAGCAGCGGCACAAAAATCAAGGTTGCGCAGGTGGCTGCAATCAGACCTCCGATCACGGCACGACCGAGCGGTGCATTCTGCTCACCGCCCTCGCCTAGGCCCAACGCAATCGGCGCCATACCAATGATCATCGCGAGTGCCGTCATGATCACCGGACGGAAGCGAGTGAAGCCAGCCTCGAGCGCGGCCCGTACCGGGTCGCCGGTGTGGAGATAGCGTTCACGAGCAAAGCTTATCACTAAGATGCTATTCGCTGTCGCCACCCCCATGCACATGATTGCGCCAGTCAGTGCGGGCACGGACAAGGTGGTATGGGTCGCGAAGAGCATCCACACGATCCCAGCGAGTGCAGCGGGCAGCGCGGCAACGATCACAAAGGGATCAGACCAAGACTGGAAGTTAACGACAATCAAAAGATAAATCAGCACAACGGCCCCCAAGAGGCCAAACAGCAGGCCACTGAACGCGGTATTCATTGTCTGCACCTGCCCACGCATGGTGACCGTCGCACCCTTGGGCATCTCTTTTTCGTGGGCCTTCAGGATGGTCTCGATGTCGCTCGCGACCGCACCCAGGTCACGCCGCTCGGTGGTCGCAAAAATATCAATCGCAGGCTGAACAGAATAGTGAGAGACCACCGCCGCGGTGTGCGAACGGGTAATGGTTGCCAGTCCACCCAGCACCTGTGGGTCACGCGCATCGGTACCCACAATAGGGACGTTCTCGAGATCAGACAGCGTCTGGACCCTGTACTGCGGCGTCTGAGCAACGATGGGGTAGGACACCCCGTTCGCATTGTTTAGCCAGAATGTGGGCGAGATCTGTCCGCTGCCGGTCATGGTAACGGCCAAGCTGTTGGTCACGTCACGCTCTGTAACGCCCACCTGCTTGGCTCGTATCCGATCGATGTCGACCGAGAGCTGGGGGTAGTTGTAGGCCTGCTGTATTCGGGCGTCGGCCACGCCCAAGACCTTTCTGATCTCCCGCAGCAGGACCTGGGCGTGGGCCATATTGGCCTCGATATTGGGTCCGGTCACCTTAATGTCGATCGGTGCAGGCACGCCAAAGTTTAAGATCTGACTAATAATATCGGCAGGCAAGAACGAGAACGTTGTGCCCGGGTACCGTTGTGGCAGGAGCTCACGCAATCGGTACAGGTAGTCATTGGTTGCCCGATGCGTCTCACGCAAGGAGATAAAGATGTCGCCATCCTGTGGTCCGATTGTTCCGGTGTTGCTATAGGCAAGGTTGGTGTTTGAGTAGGGCAGGCCAATATTGTCGATCACACTACCCAGCTCTTCTGCAGGAATCACGCGGCGTATGTCTGCCTCGATCTGGTCGAACAGTCGCGCAGTCTCCTCAATCCGGGTGCCAATTGGGGCACGAACGTGCATCGTGATTTGACCTGCATCTACCGATGGGAAAAAATCTCGGCCCAACCACGGCACCAGCACAAATGAAAGGCAGACCGCAACAACGAACCCCACAATGACCTTGATGCGGTTGTCTGTTGCCGCCACGAGCATCGAATAGTAGGTGTCTCGCACCCGACCGAAGGCGTTATCGAACCGCCTCTGGAAGCGCGCCAGCGAACCCACAATGGCCGACCAAGGGCCGGTTGCCGGTGAGATGTTGCTCATCTCGTTGTGTCGATGTGGTCGCAGCAAGTAGGCTGCCATCGTGGGGACCAGTGTACGTGACAAGATAAAGGAGGCGATCATGGCGAACACCACCGCCTCGGCCATGGGCACAAAAAGATAGTGCGCCACCCCCTCCAAGAAGAACATCGGCACAAACACGATACAGATACACAGGAGCGAAACGAAGGCCGGTGTCACGATCTGGTGAGCGCCATCCATGATGGCGGTTGATACATCCTTGCCATGCTCTAGGTGCCAGTTGATGTTCTCGATGGTCACCGTGGCATCGTCAACTAGAATCCCGACCGCCAGCGCCAGGCCTCCCAGGGTCATAATGTTGAGCGTCTCTCCGACCACAGACAGCGCAGCAATCGAGGACAGTATGGCCAACGGGATGGACACGACAATAATAATGGTTGAGCGCCAGCTACCCAAGAATAGGAGGATCATCAGGCTGGTTAGTGCGGCCGCGATTATCCCCTCACGCGCCACGCTAGCCACCGCCGCCTTAACGAACAGCGACTGGTCCCCTATACTACCCAAACGCACCGCGGGCGGAAGGCTCTCCGCTATCTTGGGCAGCAGCTGACGTGTCTTGTTGACGATGTCCAGCGTTGAGGCGGCACCACTCTTTAGTATGGTCATCAGCACGGCACGCTCCCCATCAACACGCACGATGTTGGTCTGTGGTGGGTTGCCGTCGCGTACGTTACCAATGTCACGCAGGGTAATGAGCGCACCCCCCACCAACTTGATCGGGAGGTTGTTCAGCTCGTCTATGGCATCGGGGCTGTTGTTGAGCTTGACGCTGTACTCCAGTCCACCTATTTTTTGTGTGCCCGCAGGAATGATTTGGGTTTGCGCTGCCAGGGCATTCTGCACGTCCTGCGCCGAGATGTGTTTGGCCTGCATCGCCTGTTGGTTGAGGTCAATCTGGATCTGTCTGACCTTCCCACCGTACGGCGATGGGACACTGGCTCCGGCAACAGTGGCCAGCTGTGCCCGAATAAAATTTTGACCAAAATCGAAGAGCTTGTTCTCGGGCACAGACTGACTGGATAAAACCAACTGCAGGATCGGCACGGTCGAGGCGTTGTAGTTCAGGATCATGGGTGGCGTCATCCCGGGCGGCATAAACTTCAGGACGGTCTGCGAGATCGCCGTGACCTGAGCGGTTGCGGTTCGAATGTCTACATTTGGCTGAAAGAATATTTTAACGACGCCATATCCTGGCAGGGATTGCGACTCAATGTGCTCGATATCGTTTACGGTGGTGGTGAGTGATCGCTCGTAGGCATAGATGACCCGCCCGGACATGTCCTCAGGGGGCAGGCCTGCGTAAGACCAGACCACACTGATCACCGGAATATTAATGTTGGGAAAGATGTCGGTCGGCGAACGCACGGCGGCAATCGGTCCAACAATCAATATCAGCAGTGCGAGCACGACGAAGGTATAGGGTCGCTGCAGGGCGACCTTAACGAGCCAGATCATCTCTGCACTCTGTGGTTTTTGTGGTGTCGTCGTGTGTTCACTTGATGAACGTGCAAGGTGATCTCATAATCATAAGGCTGTGCGTAGGCAAAGTCTGCAATATGTGAAGTATACCGCTTAAATGTCACCCTTTATATCTGTGAGCCCGCGCACGCTTATGCCCTGCCCTAGGATAATGCACCAAACATATTTCAATTTAATTACAATAGCGGATTGATGCTAACCACCCCGAAAGTCGCAAGTTATATGGTCAACCGTCACGGCGTCATTGATGAAGCTGGTATGACAGAGATTCGCACGCGCCCAGGTCCCGCATCACCCCACTCACAAACAGGCACTACATGGCTCGCTATACGGGGCGTACTTTTCATGCTGGTCGTATCACTACCAACCATTAACCCGACGTGGGCAAGCACGTTAGAGGATGGCAATACCGCCTGGGAGCNNGGGAGCGCCGTGACTACGCAACCGTACTCAAGCTCTACCGCCCCCTAGCAAACAAGGGGGACGCGCACGCGCAGTTCAGTCTTGGCCTGATGTACTACAAAGGACAAGGCGTCACACAGGACTACAAGCAGGCCGTTAAGTGGTACCGCCTCGCGGCAGACCAGGGGATTGCCAGTGCCGAATTCAATCTCGGCCTGGCCTACTACTACGGACAGGGCGTCACGCAGGACTACAAGCAGGCGGTTAAGTGGTACCAGCTCGCGGCAGACCAAGGGTTTGCGGATGCACAGTTCAATCTCGGCCTGACCTACCACAAGGGCCAGGGGGTCACACAGGACTACGAGGAGGCCGCCAAGTGGTATCGCCTCGCAGCAGAGCAAGGCATCGCCAGCGCAGAGCTTAGCCTCGGCCTGATATACAAGAGTGGGCGCGGAGTAACACAAGACTACCGAGAGGCGATGAAATATCTCCAGATGGCTGCAGAGCAAGGGCTGGCCAGCGCGCAGTTTAACCTCGGTGTGATGAACCACAACGGCCACTNNAAGCCCTGAAGTGGTACCGCCTAGCCGCCAACCAGAAGAATGTGGACGCACAGGTTATGCTGGGCTACATGCACCGCTTCGGTCAGGGAGTTGTACAAGACTACCCGGAGGCGATCAGGTGGTACCGTCTCGCGGCTGACCAAGGGAGCGCGTTGGCACAATTTTTTCTTGGTGTGATGTACGGGGGCGGTCGTGGGGTGACACAGGACCTCAAGGAGGCGATTAGGTGGTACCGACTCGCAGCGGACCAGGGGAACGCCTTGGCACAGAGCAACCTCGGCTACATGTACAGCACAGACCAAGGTGTCGCTCAGGACTACAGTCGGGCACACATGTGGTACCACTTAGCGAGCCTGTCTGGCGACACCAACGCCGCAAAAAATCGTGACATCATCGAAATCAAGATGACCCCCGAACAAATCTCAGAAGCGCAAAAAATGACCCTAGCTTGTCAGGCGCGTCACCTAAAGGGCTGCCGCTAATATAGTCACACCCTAGAAGGCGTACAGGGTCGTCTCGATGTACACCAGGTTGGAGTTCTCTTTTCGCCCAGGCTCGATGAGCTGGGAGGTCTTCTTGGTAAAGTCGCCCGCCATGAAGTGCGCGTAGCCGACGCGAAGCATTAGATACTTGTTGAGTGTGTAGCGCATGTTGACATCAAACTCTTCACCTATATTTTTGCCACTCAAGCCCTTCGTATCCTGCAGTGCGGCCCCACCATTCCAGCGATCGGTGACGCTAGCAAGCTGGTACCAGCTGTAACCAAGGTCTGCCTTTATTTTGCTAGTCGGACTCACCTCAGCACGCACTTTAGGGGTGTAGATGTTCTCCATCTGAATGTAGTCACTGGCCGACCACCCCCTGGACAGGCCAAAAAGACGCTCAAAACGTTGGCTCTTACTGTCGTTGGGATCCCGGTCGCCGCTGGCAAATCCCAAACTACCGCTGAGACGCGTTTTCCACGATTGCTCGACGGTGTAGCCGACCTCTACGTTGTAGGCATAAGCGTCCTGGGTCTTGCCCCCGTTGTCACCCCATTGCTTGGCGTAGTTAAGGTCGTAGTCCAAGCCCGTCGTGCCCACCACGCCATAGCCCCGCAAGCCGCCCGTATGAATCTCACGATTGACTTGAGGGCCAGTGGCCAGCGTGCCGTCCGCAGCATACTTAACCTGATTGGCGTTTTGTCTGAGCAAATAATAGTAGGGCTGCAGCGTGACCACGTCTGACCACTTGCGCCAGTCTAAGACGGTTCCGTAAAGCCAATTAGCTCGGTCGACCTCGTCCGCCTTGTCTGTTAACCTAATGACGGGCTGCAGGGCAAACACGTTTGCCTGCCAGTCGCTCCCCTGCTGCCCTAAGATTGTCCTGACCCCCTGAAAGGCGTTGGTGGTGTTGCGCCACTCGTTACGCGCAATCAGACGCTTGTCTGTCAGCTCAAACGATATGCGGCCAACCTGCACATCAACCGGCCTGGCGTTACCCCGGTCATCCACGCCCAGCGCATCCTTTAGGTACACCTCTCCGTAGAGCTGAATAGCGTCGAGCTTGTTGATGTCCTTATTATCGGACGACCACACACTATTGAAGCGCCTAGAATCTTGCAGCTCAACAGTAAATCCCAGCGGGTTGTTCTTGTCCTTGACGGACGCATAAAAGCGCGTTCGCTCTAAGATGGGCTGGTCTGTGGTGTCCGTCTTGCGTCGAAAGTCATTGTCTCGGTACTCATATCGCAGGCGGGACTCTAGCCCCAGACTTAGCCAGTCTATCTTCTTTGAGCCCTCGTCAGCCTTGAGCCAGGTCTCTTCAAGTGGTCTCACGTAGGCTGGCGGCTCGGCCTGACGCTGCAGCCCAAAACCGCGAACTGGGCGGTAGTAGCTGGATGTGCTCGTAGCTAACCCCGCCCCAGGTATTTCTGTAGCTGTGGCCATCTGACCTAAGGCATCGGCACGCTCACCTGATTCCGGCACGCTCGCGTGCGCAAGTGCGGCAGGCAGCATGATGCCCGCCAAGACACTAACACCCAACACCACGCCCCACGTTCTCAATTCGAGCATACCGACACCTTTATACTTAATTAATTTCGCAACACTTTAAAACTCAAAATTCGACACAGCGTGTCGCATAACAATCAACTCATAGTTCTTCACAACGGGGCGCATAGTAATACTATTTTATATACTGTATAAATACTATTTAACTTATTGTTAATAATTTAAAGTTATAT
>DKNB01000016.1:7853-10159 GCA_002470125.1 Gallionellales bacterium UBA7399
ATCCTACCGAAGCATACTCAGCAAGCTTAGTGCCTCACGTTTTTAAGCTTGGGGTCAATCCCGCTTCGCAGAACAAACTCCTCGTAGCTTATGGGAGCGCTCATCCTTGCCTCGTTCACGTTCTCGACCCAGTAAGCCCATGCACGGTTGGTGTTCGCATCGAACACCAGCTTAAATAGGTGCGTGGGGATCACCACCTGACCACGCCCTATCGTGCCCGCGTTGCCGACCGACCCCGTGAAGACGTACACATCCCCACCGGCTCTATTGGCATACTGACGGGTGGGCTTTTCAACTGACTTGGCCCAGATGCCGCTATTGTTAAGTCTCGCCTGGGGCATCATGTTGGCTAGGGAAAAGGATTGAGCCATTGCGCGCTCGTTGGTCATGTCCGCGGCCGGCGCATTATGCCCACGGTCGTATCCGCTTCCCCTATAGTCCGCGAGCAGGGCACGCTCACGAACGGGTAGCCTGGCCTCCTCGTAGAATTTGTTAGAGCGCTTTTGATGGGGGCCGCCAAGACGCTCACGGTTGAGCTTTTCCACGGTGTATATGGGTTTTTTGGTGTGGGGTGAATAGAACACGGCAAAGCCATCGAAGCACAGATCTCGACCCATTTGATTCACGGTGGGAACCTGTCCCTTGGGAAAGTAATCCCTGCAGTCATCAAACAGCGCGTGCGCACTCAGGGGGAACCCCAGCAGGGCGGCGATTAGTAATCTGTACATGATTTTCATAGGGTGGGCCGGCGTAAATTATTTGGGTGCATCAACTCACGGAAACGGGATCACTGCGAACGTGCTATTGTTTGACTGCGTACCGTTATTTTATATCATTAACATTCATAACTCGTTGGGAGCCATCATGACCATCTCTATGTACCAAGCTAGCGTGCCACGCTTTGTAAACATCCTCGGCAACGTGTCCAACATTCTCGACAAGGCGCAAGCCCACGCCGAGGCTAAAAAAATCGATCCCTTGATACTGACCAGCTGCCGTTTATTTCCTGACATGCTGCCGATGTACACCCAGATCATCATTGCGTGCGACACCGCCAAGGGGCTGGTTGCTCGCCTAGCTGGCGTAGAGATCCCGGTTTATGAGGACAACGAGAAGAGCCTGGTGGAACTCAAGGCGCGTGTGGCCAAAACCATTGCGTTTATCCAGACCATTTCGGCAGCGCAAATTGATGGCACGGAAGACAAAGAAATCATCACCAAGCGCGGCGACAAGGAGACCCACTACAAGGGCATGCAGTTCTTACTGGGTCACGCCATACCCAACTTCTACTTCCACATCACAGCCGCCTACAGCATCCTGCGCCACAATGGCGTCGAGATTGGCAAGCGCGACTTCCTAGGCAACCCTTAAAGACCGCCACAGCGCATACGCCCTACCCGTGCTGCCCACCCCGGGCAGCTATTCCATCATGAATGGGAGAAAGCCGGTAAACAGAGGTATTGCGGCACCAAAGAAGGTGAGCAGGATCATCCAGTAGACACTGTAGATCCCGGCAAAGACCGTACCCACGATGCCGCACACGAATCCGGCCACACGGATGCCGCCGGATCCGTACTGCTCAGGACTCTCCATCGCCTTATATCTGGCCCTGCTGGCCGAGACCAGGGCAACGATCCCAAGCGTTAATCCGACAACCGGAAACCAGCACAGCAAGATGGCCAGGATGCCGCATACTAAGCTCGTCACCGCACCGGGAGCATTTTTCTTGAGTTTACTCATGGCATATCCTTTCAAAAATTTAGCACCGAGGTGAGCGCTAGGCGCGCGCCCACGTTATGCATAGACATAATCATACAGGGGTGCGCGTCCATTACAACCCAGACCCAAGGGGGCGACTCACCGTGAGAATAAAATAACATGGTGCTGCATCTGACGAATAACAACACGGGCCGTGCCTAGGCCCGCTTTCGTGGCCATGGCCCGCAAGGTAGCGAAGCTCTCAGGGTGGTCGTGGTCACGCACGTGCGCGCAGGCCTCCTCCAGCTGATCTGGCGGTACCCCGGTCCAATGGTCACGCATAAACTTCAGGTAGTGATCTAGGTAGTCCTCCCTGCTTTGATTTTCTTCGCGCACCACATCCACCATAATCAGCCAACCACCTTGTGCCAAGCAGCGCGCGGCCGCGGCAAAGAAGCGTGCCTTTTCGTCTGACGTCATGTGATGAATTGCGAATCCCGTAAAGACAACGTCCCAGATTCTACTGGTCGACTCAATCGCCGCCAGCATGTCTTGGTGGGTCAACGTGATCTCGCTGGGCAAGTCGGCCAAATACCCACGCGCCTCAC
>DKNB01000016.1:10215-11189 GCA_002470125.1 Gallionellales bacterium UBA7399
TTCAGGCAGGGTGCGAGATAACGCGCGTTACCACAGCCTAAGTCCAAGATGCAGTAGCGCCCCTGCTCCCCCTTAAGTCGCAAGAGTTTTCCAACCTCCGCGTAGATCTCGTCGTGGAACATGTAATTAAATTTTGTGATCAGGTCGTACAGCGACCAGGAATCTTTGAAAATCGAGGTGGGCTCTGAGGGGGTCATAAATAAATGTTGTCCGTGCTGGATAGGTAAATCATTTTTAATATTTTAATCAATCTGCCTCAAAAAAACTGTGGCCAATGTAATTTGGCAACACACGGCCATCGGTAGCAGGAATCATTTATTTACCAGCCTCGCCGGTATGCTCAAGGTTACCAGTGCCCCAGCAACTAACACCGCCGCCAGCATGTACATGCCTGAGTCGGTCGACTGGGTCGCCTGCTTCAACCACCCAACTAGGTAAGGACTAACGAAGCCGGCCAGGTTGGCAACCGAATTGATTGCAGCGATACCCATCGCCGCGCCCGAGCCCAGCAAGAAGGCGGTCGGCAGGCTCCAAAACAGAGGTATTGCCGACATGACGCCCATGCACGCTACGGTCAAAGCCAGCAAGGCCACCACAGTGTTATCCATCCAGAGCACCGAACACACCAAGCCCGCAGCTCCGAAGAGCATCGGCACCGCTACATGCCAGCGCTTCTCGTTGGCCAGATCGGCACTGCGCGCGCAGAGCAGCATGGCCACCACGGCTGCCAGCCAAGGGATCGACGAGAGCATGCCTATCTCAAAGCTATCGGCGACACCCATCCCCTGGATGATGGTGGGCAGCCAAAAGCTGATACCGTACAGGCCCATGGTCATGCTGAAGTACACCACACCCATGATCCATACACGGCAGCTCTTGATAAGCTGTCGTACGGATAGCTGCTCTTTTTTACTTTCGTCGTGCCCGATATTTTTAGTGAGCATCGTGCGTTCTGCTTCACTCAGCCAGCGTGC
>DKNB01000027.1 GCA_002470125.1 Gallionellales bacterium UBA7399
GTGAAGCTAGCATCGTGGAGGTGCTAGAGCACTCCACCCAGCGCCTGGTTGGGCGGGTGTACGAAGAGCACGGCATCCAGTTCGTTGTGGCCGAGAACAGGCGCATCAGTCAGGACATCCTGGTCGCCCCGGGCGAGCACGGTGGAGCGACGGCGGGGCAGGTGGTGGTGCTGGAGATTATGCAGCAGCCCAGCAAGAGCACGCAGCCGATAGGCCGCGTTGTGCAGATCCTGGGTAACTATGCCGACCCCGGTATGGAGATCGAGATCGCTTTGCGCAAGCACGACCTGCCGCATGAGTTTCCTGGCGACGTTGAGCGTGCAGCCAAAAAATTTGCACCCCAGGTTCTGCCAGAGGACTACGCTGGGCGAGAAGACTTACGCCAGATGCCGCTGGTGACGATAGACGGCGAGACCGCACGTGACTTTGACGACGCGGTCTACTGCGAGCCACGCACCGGCGGCTTCCGCCTGGTGGTGGCCATCGCAGACGTTAGTCACTACGTAAGGCCGGGGGACAACCTGGACGTGGAGGCCTTGAACCGCGGCAACTCGATATACTTTCCCCGCCGCGTGATACCAATGCTCCCAGAGGAGCTCTCGAACGGCCTCTGCTCGCTCAACCCGGACGTGGAGCNNGATGTGAGCCACTATGTGGAGACTGGCAGTGCGATAGATATTGATGCATACGACCGTGCCACCAGTGTTTATTTCCCGCGCCGTGTGATTCCAATGTTGCCTGAGAAACTATCCAATGGCTTGTGTTCGCTCAACCCGGACGTGGAGCGCCTGTGCATGGTGTGCGATATGCAGATCAGTGCCGAGGGCGACATCGAGGGGTACCGCTTCTACCCGTCCGTCATGCTGTCGAAGGCGCGCATGACCTACACCCAGGTGGCGGACATGCTGATCAATCGGCAGGGTGAGTCGGCACAGAAATTCTCATCCGTTGTCCAGCAGATAGACAATCTGTACGCCTTATTTAAGACTCTACTTAGCGCGCGAGAGAGGCGCGGCGCGATCGACTTCGAGACGGTCGAGACCCAGATGATCTTTACCGACCAAGGAAAGATTGATCGCATTGTGCCGGTGACACGCAACGACGCGCACCGCCTGATCGAGGAGTGCATGCTGGCCGCAAACGTGTGTACCGCCAGCTTCCTTAGCGAGCGTCAGCACCCGGTCCTGTATCGAGTGCACGAGGGCCCCACCCCTGAAAAATTAGAAGCAGTGCGTGAGTTCTTTAAGGAGTTCGGTCTCGACTTAGGCGGGGGCGAGAAGCCCGAGGCTGGCGACTACTCTCGCCTGCTAAAGCAAGTCAAGGGTCGGCCCGACGCAGCGCTGCTGCAGACCGTCATGCTGCGCTCATTGCGCCAGGCACGCTACTCTCCCGAAAACGCAGGCCACTTCGGCCTGGGCTACGACGCCTACGCACACTTCACCTCGCCCATTCGTCGTTACCCTGACCTGTTGGTGCATCGCGCCATCAAGGCCGTGCTGGAGAGTAAACAATACAAGCCGGCAGGTAAGTGGGAGGAGCTGGGGATACACTGCTCCATGACCGAGCGCCGAGCAGACGACGCCACCCGCGACGTCGAGGCGTGGCTGAAGTGCTTCTACATGCGCGATCACCTGGGCAGCTGCTTCGATGGAACCGTGTCGTCCGTCACCGGCTTTGGTCTGTTTGTTGCACTGGACGATCTCTACATCGAGGGATTGGTCCACGTGTCCGAGCTCGGCACAGACTACTTCCACTACGACGCGATCAAGCACATGATGCTCGGGGAGAGAACGGGCAAGCGCTATCGCCTAGGCGACCGTGTGCGCGTTAAGATCGTGAGGGTCGACATGGAGAGCACCAAGCTCGACTTCGTGCTAGACCTGCCAGCTGGCGAGGCTCCTGCCAAAAACGACAAAAATACTAAACCAAAAAAATCAGGAAGACCAAAAAAGAGTCATGGCTGAAACCCGTGTCATCCATGGCTTCCATGCGATCACTGCACGTATTCGTCAGCACGCTGACAGCGTGCTGGAGCTCTACGTGGACACCAACCGTCGTGACCCACGCGTTCGTGACCTCTTAAAGCTGGCAGAGGGTGGCAGCGTGCGTGTGGTTCAGGTGGACACCAAGCGTCTTGATGGTATCGCTGGTAACGCGAGGCACCAGGGTGTGGTGGCGCGTGTGGATGCCGCACAGAAGGTGCGGCACCTGGACGACGTGCTGGACACCCTCACCGAGCCGGCCCTGATATTAGTCCTGGATGGCGTGCAGGATCCGCACAACCTGGGCGCCTGCCTTCGGAGTGCGGACGCCTTTGGTGTGCATGCCGTTGTCGCCCCAAAGGACCGAGCCGTTGGGTTGAATGCGACCGTGGAAAAGGTTGCGTGCGGCGCCGCGGAAACCGTCCCCTACATCACCGTGACCAATCTTGCGCGTACTCTTCGCGAGCTGCAGGAGCGCAACATTTTTGTGGTTGGTGCGGACAGCGAGGCAGAGACCGACCTGTATGGGTTCCAGCACCCTGGCCCGTTGGCGTGGGTGCTTGGTGCGGAGGGGGAGGGTCTGCGTCGCCTCACCCGAGAGACCTGTGACCAACTCGTACGCATCCCAATGCTGGGTAGCGTGGCCAGCCTGAATGTTTCTGTGAGCGCTGGGGTGTGTCTGTCTGAGTCGAGAAGGCAGCGCACACATGAGGCCAAATAAAGTAAAACTAAAGTAAGACCAAGCCCCCGTTTGTTCTATCCGCGTCCTTCGTAGCGGAATCCTGTGTTCTGTGCTCCCCGCATAACCCACCATCTCCTCAGATTAAACTAAATAAATTACACAAAAAATGTAATTTATTTTTAATGCAAACAAAATTGTTTAGTCACTGTGTTAATTACTTTTTTGTATTTTGATTGTGGTGTGCATGCCATACACACACTATATCTATATGTATAAGTACATTTATATATGCATTATTTAGCTGTTATTTGCATTAAGTGGCTATACTGCTCAAGATTATTTAATAGATCACCTTTGTGATCCTACAGCCACTCCTACGCTTACCTGACACCCAGTCAGACCTGCCGTTCTAGATGGTTAAACAAAACGCAGCCCCAATCCTTCGGAAATTATTAATGCATAGCCATCCACCCAAATTCTTTACAACCAAGTCAAGCCTCGCGCTGTGCATCTTAATAACTGGACTGGCGGGATTACATCAGGCTTGGGCAGTTCCTTCTTGTAACGGAGGGGTTGCAGTGAGTGGCGACTACACAGTAGGTGCGAACTGTACCGACCTGATCTTAACCGATGCGGGCATTGTGACAATTAATTCAGGGGTCACGGTAAACAACACCGCAGTAGCAGTATCAAATAATCTAGGGATCATACGTCAGTTAACTAACAGTGGCACGATTACGGGTAGCTCTGGTATCTACAACGGTGGCACCAT
>DKNB01000077.1:0-305 GCA_002470125.1 Gallionellales bacterium UBA7399
ACAAAAGATTCCCCTCGAGGCAGGAGAATGCCTACAACTTCTACCCGAGACGCATGGAACCGACGCCTTCTTTGCCGCAGTCCTAGAGCGAACCAAATCCGTCGCTCCGAGCGACACGGATCCCACCTAGCCACCGGAAGCGGCCGGTTGCTTGATTATGCACACTTTACGGTGTAACTTGCCTTACCCATCTTGCTGGAATTTTATTGGCTGAACGCTATGCTGGATTTCACCGACTACACCAAGATTTTTATAAGTCTATTCGCGATCCTCAACCCGATCGGGATTATTCCCATCATCATCTT
>DKNB01000077.1:357-20123 GCA_002470125.1 Gallionellales bacterium UBA7399
ATCGGTCAGCCTCTGCTGACATTCTTTGGCATTAGCATCAACTCATTCCGCATAGCGGGTGGCATCCTGCTGATGCTAATGGCCCTCAAGATGCTAAACGGCAACCTCTATACCTCCATTGTGGACGAGGGCGACAGTGTCGAGGGCGAGAGGAGCTCAATACAGGCCGCCGTGCCCCTGTCCACCCCGCTGTTGGCTGGCCCCGGCTCAATCAGTGCGGTCATTCTGGAGGCGCACAAGGCGCGGGGAATCGAGCACTACCTCATCATGAGCATGGAGATTATCTTGCTTAGCGTAACGGTTTGGCTGACATTTCTTATTGCGCCGTGGATTGCAAAACACATAGGACGCATAGGGATCAATATATTCATTCGACTGATGGGCTTAATACTCGCCGCCATCGCGGTTGAATTTATTGTGGGCGGCATGCGCAGCATGTTCCCCGTGCTGGGATAACCCACCCAGATCAGGACTGGGTGATGACTCAGCGGTCCAGGCTAATCATTCGATAGGCGATCTCTACGACCAACAACTCTTCCACCCCGTCAGGGATGCGCAGCATTACCACGTCATTCGCACGAGCTTTTAGAAGGGCCTTAGACAAGGGGGACACCCAGCTAATAAGGCCGCGCCCAGCATCTGCCTCATCCACGCCAACTATGCTGTAGATGTTTTCTGTGCCACACCGCTTGCGCACGGTGACCGTTGCACCGAAAAACACCTGATCGCACGATTCCCTTTGTGCTGGATCGACCACTGCCGCATTTTCTAGACGCTTTGAAAGAAAACGAATGCGCCGATCTATTTCACGGAGGCGCTTCTTTCCATAAATGTAATCGCCGTTTTCCGAACGATCGCCATTGGACGCGGCCCACGTAATTGTCTGAACCAACGTCGGTCGCTCCGTTTTCCACAGCGCATCAAGCTCGTCCTTGAGACGCTTGTAGCCGGCAGGGGTGATGTAGTTTTTGATTCCTATTGGGAGAGAGAGGTCGGGTGGAGAGTCGTCCTCGTCAAGGCCTTCGTCCGCCTCCCTGACAAAGGCCTTACTCATGATTGCTATTTGTTGGGATAGACTTTGCGGCACCAAGGGGGGGTCGAGCTAAGCGCCACGACTCGCCATCACAAATGGTATCCAATCCCAGGACTGGCACGGGTCTCACTAGAATGGTATGTCGTCATCGAAGTTGTCGAAGCTGCCGCCCTTACCTGGGGCTGGCTTGCTGCTAGCCGGTGCACTCGCCGCCGAGGGAGTGGCCGCCTGCTTATCTATCACTTCAAAGGTACTGCCGCCAGTCTTGCTGGACAGCATTTGCATTTCATTGACGATGATGTCCGTGGTATATCGATCCTTGCCCTCCTTGTCCTGCCACTTGCGCGTGGCAAGCTTACCCTCGACATAAATCATCGAGCCCTTCTTTAGGTACTCCCCAGCTATTTCAGCCAGGCGACGGTAGAAGGTCAGGTTGTGCCATTCTGTTTTCTCCTGCTTCTCTCCGCTCTTGTCCTTCCAGTTTTCGGAGGTGGCCAGGGTGGCGTTAGTTACCGCCTCGCCATTGGGCATGTAACGTGTCTCTGGATCCTTGCCTAGTCGCCCCACCAAGATTACTTTATTTACTGACATGTCATCCCTTTCTCACTAAATTGTCTACCGCACTCTCATCAAAGCCACTCATGTCCACCTTAAGGCAAGCCATGCATTCTGCCGGCACCACCATAGCCTCACGCACTCCCTGTAGTTGCATCAGGCGTTGCTGCAAGGCGGCCCCCGCGTGATCATCCATCTCGGGCAGCGGGTACATTTTGGTGCGCACCGCTGCAGGGGGTTGCATAGCTCTGGCCACCAGCAACCACAGCAGCAGCAGGCCCGCCGCGAACAAAAACACCGCATCACCGCCAAGGTATTGCATCACAAGGCCGCCCCCGATTGCACCAAAAAATGCACCGAGAAACTGCATGCTACTGTAGACACCCATTGCTGTGCCCTTGGCTGCCAGCGGTGCAATCTTGCTGATCATCGAGGGCAGCGTTGCCTCGAGCACGTTGAAGGCCGTAAAAAACAACAGCAACGACAATACCACACCCCACACACTCCCTTGCGTCAGCATCAATGATAGTTGAGCCAGGGATGCCAGTCCAATCGCACCCACAAACACCTGCTTCATCTTTGCTTTTTTTTCTGCGGCGATAATGGGCGGCACCATCAGCACCAACGCCAACAACATCACCGGCAGGTAGACCTTCCAGTGCTCCCCGATCTCCAGTCCATTCTTTTTGAGCACAAATGGGACCTGCATAAACACAGACATCAAGATCGCGTGCAGGGAAAAAATGCCGAAATCGAGTCGCAACAAGTCCTTGTTGCGCAACACGTCACCAAATCGGTGGCTACTCGCCCCGGAGCCAGAGTGGAAGCGTGTAATAGCGGGGTTTGGAATTACAAGCGCCACGAACAGCATGGCCAGCAGCGCCAGCAAGCCGGTTAAGGCAAAGATCCCGGGCACACCTATCGCCTGGTACAACATCGGCGCCAGCACCAGGGATATCGAAAAAGTGATGCCAATGGTGATGCCGATCATCGCCATCGCTTTGGTGCGAACCTCCTCGCGCGTGAGGTCGGCAGTGAGCGCCATGACCGCGGCATTAATCGCCCCAGCGCCTTGGATCGCTCGCCCAGCTATCACCCAGTAGATGTTGTCGGCCGAGGCTGCAACGAAGCTTCCTAATGCGAACAGGAGCAGCCCCGCATAAATTACCGGCTTGCGTCCGTACCGATCCGACATCCAGCCCGCCGGGATCTGCAGTACGGCCTGGGTGAGGCCGTAGGCGCCAATGGCAATCCCCGTGAGGATGTGACTTTCGCCACCCGGAAGCCCCTCTGCAGCGTACAGCGCAAACACTGGCAGGATAATAAACAAGCCCAGCATACGTAAACCATAGATGCCAGCCAGCCCCATGCTTGCGCGCCGCTCAAGTGACGTCATGGAATCAGGTGTGTGTCTCATATTGAAGTTTTTAAAGCGCTAGAAATCGCGTATATTAGCAGGTTTGGCGCAACCGTACGGTAACCGACATGGACAGCATTAAGATACGTGGCGCACGCACGCACAACCTAAAAAATATCAGCCTGGATCTGCCACGCAACCAGCTTGTGGTCATCACTGGGCTGTCTGGGTCGGGCAAGTCCTCCCTCGCTTTTGATACCCTGTATGCCGAAGGACAACGACGCTATGTCGAGTCCCTCTCCGCTTACGCACGTCAGTTCTTGCAACTGATGCCCAAGCCGGACGTGGACCTAATCGAGGGACTGTCACCCGCCATCGCCATTGAGCAGAAGGCCACCTCACACAATCCCCGATCCACGGTCGGCACGGTGACAGAGATCCACGACTACCTACGCCTATTGTTTGCGCGCGCGGGCGATCCCTACTGCCCGCAGCACGACCTCGCGCTACAGGCTCAGAGCGTTGGGCAGATGGTGGATCACGTCCTGCAGCTACCCCAAGATACGCGCATCATGATCCTCTCCCCGCTGGTTATAGAGCGCAAGGGGGAGCAGCTCGACCTGTTTGACGAGTTGCGTGCGCAGGGCTTTGTGCGACTACGTATTAATGGCACCGTGCACGAGATGGATAGCCTGCCCGCGCTGCCCAAGAACAAGAAGCACACCGTCGAGGTCGTGGTGGATCGGCTGAAGGTTAGCTTGGACAACAAGCAACGCCTAGCGGAATCGTTCGAGACCGCCTTGCGTCATGCAGATGGTCGGGCGGTGGCGGTCGAGATTGACAGCGGCAAAGAGCACATGTTTTCCGCTAAGTTTGCCTGCCCAATCTGTAGCTACTCTCTGCCCGAGCTGGAGCCCCGTCTGTTCTCGTTTAACAACCCCATGGGGGCCTGCCCGAAGTGCGACGGCCTGGGCAGCATTGACTTCTTTGATCCGAAACGAATTGTGGCCTTCCCACAGCTGTCGCTGAGCTCCGGATCGATCAAGGGCTGGGACCGACGCAACCAGTTTTACTACCAGATGCTAGACAGCCTAGCCAAGCATTACAATTTTGACCTAGAGCGTCCATTCGAAAGTCTGCCCGAGGCGGTACAGCAGATCATTCTATACGGCAGCAACAATGAACTGATCTCGTTCAGCTACCTGAACGAGCGCGGCAAACCGGCGCTGCGCGAGCATGCATTTGAGGGTATCGTCAACAACTTAGAGCGGCGCTATAAGGAAACCACCTCCTCTGCGGTACGCGAGGAACTGGCGAAGTATCTCAACACCTGCCTGTGCCCTGAGTGCAAGGGCACGCGCCTGCGTCTCGAGGCCCGCAATGTCCGCATCGCGGACCGTGCCATCTATGAGCTTAGCGCTCTACCCCTCAAACAGGCACTGATCTTCTTTCAGCAGGTCACCCTGCCGGGCCACAAGCAAGCCATCGCCGAGAGGATTGTGCACGAAATTGCCAGTCGTCTGACCTTCCTTAACAACGTCGGGTTGGAGTACCTGTCACTCGATCGTTCGGCCGAGAGCCTGTCGGGTGGCGAGTCGCAACGCATCCGCCTGGCCTCGCAAATTGGCTCCGGCCTGACTGGCGTGATGTACGTATTGGACGAGCCGTCGATTGGGTTACACCAACGCGACAACGATCGTCTGTTGGGTACACTAAAGCGACTACGGGACATGGGCAACAGTGTGATTGTGGTAGAGCATGACGCGGACGCCATTCAGGCTGCAGACTACGTTGTGGACATGGGGCCCGGGGCTGGTGAGCACGGCGGTCTGGTGGTTGCACAAGGCACGCCGCAAGAGGTGTGTGCCAATCCAAAGTCACTGACCGGCGACTATCTCTCCGGTCGACGCCACATCGAAACCCCAACCCAGTACCTCGCCCCCAACCCGGAGCGGATACTGCAAATTCAGGGCGCGTGCGGCAACAACTTAAAAGATCTCACGCTGAGCCTACCGGTTGGTTTGTTGGTTTGCGTTACCGGCGTGTCCGGTTCCGGCAAGTCGACTCTGATCAACGACACTTTGTACCACGCTGTTGCACAGCACCTCTACGGTAAAAACGTTGAGCCCGCACCCTTTGTCAAGATCGAGGGGCTAGACTTCTTTGACAAGGTCATTAACGTTGACCAGTCACCCATCGGACGCACCCCCCGCTCCAATCCCGCCACCTACACCGGACTATTTACCCCAATCCGAGAGCTGTTTGCGGGGGTGCCACAGTCCCGTGAGCGTGGTTACGGGCCTGGCAGATTTTCGTTCAACGTCAAGGGCGGTCGCTGCGAATCATGTCAGGGGGATGGCGTGATCAAGGTCGAGATGCACTTCCTCCCAGACCTCTATGTGCCGTGCGATGTGTGCCGCAGCATGCGCTACAATCGTGAGACGCTCGAAGTGCAGTATAAGGGTCACAACATCCACCAAATTTTACAGATGACCGTGGAGCATGCGCATGAATTCTTTAAGCCGGTGCCTGTCATCGCACGCAAACTGCAGACCATGCTCGACGTGGGCCTGGGTTACATCACACTAGGGCAGAGCGCCACCACACTGTCCGGCGGAGAGGCGCAACGCATCAAGCTATCGCTAGAACTATCCAAACGCGACACCGGGCGCACACTCTATATATTAGACGAGCCCACAACCGGGCTACACTTTCACGATATCGCATTGCTTTTAAAGGTTATTCAGACGCTTCGCGCCCAGGGAAATACCGTGGTCATCATCGAACACAACCTGGACGTCATCAAGACCGCTGACTGGGTCATTGATCTGGGTCCGGAGGGGGGCGAGGGGGGTGGATACATCATCGCGGAGGGCTCGCCTTATGACATTTCCACCAACAAAAACAGTGTTACCGGCGCCTATTTAAAAAATATATTAACAATAATCAAATAGTTAATAATTTTCACAATCGCACCTATAAACCATAAAAAAAGTGTGTGTACTTAGCGCACTGGACTGTCATAAAAATATATAAATATTCTTTGCAACACCCATTAAAATTATGTTACCCTGAACCAGCTGTTAGATGTTTCTAAGAGCCCCCGCGGAACGATACGAGTGGGTTTATCTTATTTATTTTATTTACATTAGAGGAGTAATAATGATGCGCAGAGTTAACTCACTGGCACTACTGCTTGCTATTAGTTCCCCGGTGGCCATGGCATATGATGGACCACATGCTCAATACAATTTTCTTCCTGCCTCGGGTGGATTCGCATCTGACCCACAAGCTGGCCACATAAACACAGACAGGTCATTGAATGTTCCTGGAAACTACCCACCCGGTGGTGGTAACCCACAACCTGCTTACCAGTTCGAGACCCAAGGTCAATACAACATTGGTAAGGCGTGGCTAGAGCAGTGGCAAAAAGAAGAGGGTGGCGCAGGCCAAGCCAGCTACCACGGCAAGCAAAACACTAAGTACACTCCAGACTACAAGACATTCCACGACTACGTAAACGGCAGACCTATCTATGACGAAAACTTCAGCGAAGCATGGGCTGGAAGTCGTTCAAATGGTACAGGAGGCTGCGTTGCTAGTGCCGCTCCTTATTGCGTAGCACCAGTAGAGACAGGTCTTGGTTACCACAAGGCAGAAACCAACGCGAGCAAGACCGTAACTCAACGTCATGGCATCGACAACGCTGACGCACGCGGTACCGGCACAAAGGTCTCAATGGTACAAATACCAGAGAACACAGACACACGCGCCGGAACAAGACCATCAAAGCTTAGGTTCCAGTACTCAATCGTGCCTGGCGGAAACTTTGTGGACGAGACTCGTCACGCTCAAACTGCTGGATACACAAAGTTGGCACCTGAGGGCACATACCGCTATCAGTCACCAACCATCCTTTATAACGATGAGCACGCACACATCTACGTTGACGGTAGGCACTTTTCTGGAATCCATCTGCTGAACGGCAGCTACGGTTTCACAATTGGCCTGGATCTGTTGACACCAGGAAAGCATGACATCTGCATGAAGGTAGTGGATGAGTTCCATGAAGTGGTTGATATGGGAACGCAAGCATGCGTTGCTGTTACAGTTTAAATACCGCTTGATTATAAGCTAGGCTAGCCCGTAATATTTTTACCTGACTTACGAGCTAGATCAAAAAAGCCAGACCTAGTCTGGCTTTTTTGTTGTCCAAAACTATTGCTGCCTTACAGCCTGGCTTGTTTGTTCACCGAGCGCTTGTATAGCATTTCTCCTGTGACACACCAAACGAACGTGCTATATTGACCCCACACTGGGAGTGGCCAGTGATCTTCGCCCAGTCAAAAATGGGTTTTCTCACTTACACCTAAGGAGGAATGTCATGCGCGTATTTAACTCACTAGCGATACTACTTTCACTTACTTTTGGCGTGCCGCTTGCGTTTGCTGCCGATGCCTCGGTCACGATCTCCTCGCCAGCCGAGAACGCAAAGGTTAGCCACACATCAAAAGTTGATGTCTCCTATGAAGTTGCACCCGGGATGAGCGGTGACCACGTGCATCTCTACGTGGACGAGATGGAGGCGGTGGTGCTGCGCAAGCTAAAGGGCGTGCACACACTCGACCCCCTGACCACGGGCAAGCACACCATATGCATAAAGATCGTCAACAAGGGGCACACCCCCATCGGCACGCAGGCGTGCACACATGTGAACGCAGTCTGATAGCTTGATCACGCTAGAGGGCCTGAGCTACGCCGCGGTTCAGGTTGCACACAACTTTGGTGCTGTGATCGTCCTGGGTGGTGCCGCATTTGCACTCCACCCAAGAATGCAATCCGCCACCCTCCACCGCAGGCTGGCCTGGTGGGTTGGATTGGGCTGGGCGACCCAGGCCATGAGTGGCGCGGGCTTTGCCATGGTGAGCTACCACTTTTACGGCAAGTTACCCGACATACACGGCATCGCCATGGCCGCCCTGCTCCTAAAGATGTTGTGTGCAGTTTCTGGACTCAGTATTACTGTGCTCTACCTGAAAAATTCTGCCTCCAGAAATATTCGAGAGCGATCACGCCTTGTATGGTTGGTGCTCGTGACCCTGGCCTGCACCGCACTCACGTCGGCGGCGGTCTTACGCTGGTTCTCTTGAGTCAAGTTGGTCGACACACCTGATTGCTGGACAACAAAAAAGCCGGACAAGTCCGGCTTTTTTTATTTCATACACAGATCGAAATTTAATCTGCGAGCTCTGCTGGCTGACTATCTGCTGGACGATCCAACAACTCTATCAACGCCATCGGAGCGTTGTCACCCTTACGGAAACCAAACTTTAGTATGCGTGAGTACCCACCGTTACGGGCGGCGTAACGTGGCCCGAGCTCGTCAAACAGTTTGGTGACCATCTCACGATCGCGCAGCCTTGCAAACGCCAGGCGGCGATTGGCTAGGCTGGGGTTCTTGCCCAGCGTCAGGATTGGTTCAGCCACACGACGCAGTTCCTTTGCCTTTGGCAGGGTGGTCTTGATGGCCTCGTGACGCAACAAGGAGACTGTCATGTTGCGCAGCATTGCCAGGCGGTGGCTGCTGGTGCGGTTAAGTTTTCTGAGTCCTAAACGGTGACGCATAATAATCCTTTCTTACTTCTCAAGAGCCGCTGGCCAATTTTCCAATTTCATACCAAGTGACAGGCCATGCTCAGCCAACACCTGCTTTATTTCGTTTAGCGACTTGCGGCCCAAATTGGGGGTGCGCAACAAATCATTCTCGGTGTGCTGAATCAGATCACCGACATAATGAATGCTTTGCGCCTTCAAGCAATTTGATGAACGCGGTGTCAGCTCTAGGTCATCCACAGGACGCAACAGCATCGGATCGACCTTGGGAGCTTGTGGCTTCTCAACTGGGGCTGGCGTACCCTCCAGTGCGGCGAACACCGAAAACTGCTCAACCAGTATGCGTGCCGCATAGCGAATCGCCTCTTCTGGATCGATAGCGCCATTAGTTTCAATTTCCATGATCAGCTTGTCTAAGTCGGTACGCTGCTCTACGCGCGCACTCTCAACCGCATAGCTAACTCGGCTCACCGGACTAAATGATGCGTCCAGCGCAATATGTCCAACCGCACGCTTCTCAGCCTTGCGCGAGATGGCGGATACATAGCCACGACCCTGCTCGACCTTAATCTCTAGGTCTAGCTTTCCGCCAGCGGTTAGGTGAGCAATAATGTGATCTGGGTTCACAACCTCGGTATCGGCATCAACAGTAATATCACCAGCCGTCACCACGCCCACGCCCTCTTTTTTAAGAGTTAGGGTTGTTGTGCTCGCATTGTGGAGTTTCAGAACCACACCCTTGAGGTTCAGCAATATTTCCACCACGTCCTCCTGCACGCCATCAATCGATGAGTACTCGTGCAAGACGGTGGCAATCTTAACCTCCGTGGGCGCGTAGCCCGGCATAGAGGACAAGAGTATGCGACGCAAGGCGTTGCCTAGGGTATGGCCATAGCCACGCTCAAAGGGTTCCATCACGATCTTTGCTTGCATGCTGGAAATTCTTTGCACTTCTATAATGCGTGGCTTCAAAAAATCATTATTGCGCATATTCAGGCTCCGCTAAATTACTTGGAATACAACTCGACAATAAGATGCTCGTTGATCGTTGCCGGCAACTCAGATCGCTGTGGCTTGGCTTTGAACGTACCCTTCATGGCCTTGGTGTCAACCTCAACCCACTCTGGGAAACCACGTTGCTCAGCCGCCTGCAATGCAGCCTTAACGCGCAACTGCGCCTTGGCTTTGTCTGCTATCTCAACCACGTCACCCGTACGAACCTGGTAGGACGGGATGTTGACACGCTTGCCATTCACCAGGATAGCGTTATGACGAACGACCTGACGCGCCTCGGAGCGCGAGGCACCAAAACCCATACGATAGGACACGTTATCCAGCCTAGACTCCAGCAACTGCAATAAGTTCTCACCAGTAATACCACGCTGTATTTCTGCGGCACGATAGGTTAGGTGAAACTGATGCTCAAGCATGCCGTAAATACGACGAACCTTTTGTTTTTCACGTAACTGACCGCCGTAGTCAGACAGTCGGGTGTTTTTCTTCTGCCCGTGCTGACCGGGAGGGTAAGCGCGACGCTCAACACCACACTTGTCAGTGAAACACTTTTCGCCCTTCAGAAACAGCTTTTCACCTTCACGGCGACACTGACGGCACTTTGGATCAAGATTTCTAGCCAAGGCTATATGCTCCTAAAATTTAGATACGACGTTTTTTTGGCGGACGGCAGCCATTATGTGGAACTGGTGTAATGTCAGAGATGCTCGTAATCTTAAAGCCCGCCGCATTTAACGCGCGTACTGCGGACTCTCGGCCAGGTCCCGGGCCCTTGATGCGTACCTCTAGGTTCTTCACGCCACACTCCTGAGCCCCCTTGCTGGCTGTCTCTCCGGCAATCTGTGCCGCGAACGGTGTGCTCTTACGCGACCCCTTGAAGCCATTGCTGCCACTCGTGGACCAGGCCAGGGCATTACCCTGGCGATCGGTAATCGTCACAATGGTGTTGTTAAATGAAGCGTGTACGTGAGCAATGCCCTCGGCTACGTTCTTTTTTACCTTCTTGCGTACTCGCGTACTTGCTTTAGCCATGTCTCAAATCCTCTGGTAAATTACTTCTTAGCGCCGGCAACAGATTTACGCGGACCCTTGCGAGTGCGTGCATTTGTACGGGTTCTCTGACCTCGCACTGGCAAACCACGTCGGTGACGTAGGCCACGATAGCAACCCAAATCCATCAATCTCTTGATGTTCATCGAGATTTCTCGACGCAAGTCACCCTCCACCGTAATCTTGGCAACCTCGTCGCGCAACTTTTCCATTTCTGCGTCAGCGAGATCTTTAATCTTAGTGGCGGCGTTTACCCCGACAGCGGCGCAAATTTTGCGCGCCCGGGTGCGTCCTACACCATAAATCGCAGTTAAGGCGATCACGGTGTGTTGGTGATTTGGAATATTTACCCCTGCAATACGAGCCATGCAGCTACCCTATCATTCAAAAAAGGCATTAAAATTACCAGTTAGGCGTGGGGCGTACCCCATCGCTCACTTAGCCCTGACGTTGCTTGTGGCGCGGGTCACTGCTACAGATCACACGCACCACTCTTTTGCGTCGCACTATCTTACAGTTACGACAAACTTTTTTTACCGACGCTTGAACCTTCATTTACTTCTCCTTAGTACTCTATGCAACAACTACTTAGCGCGAAACGTAATGCGCCCTTTGGTTAAGTCATATGGGGTCAATTCAACCGTCACCTTATCGCCTGGCAATATACGAATATAGTGCATGCGCATCTTGCCGGAGATGTGTCCCAGCACAATGTGACCGTTTTCCAGCTTCACTCGGAAGGTAGCATTTGGAAGAGATTCCACAACCTCTCCCTGCATTTGCATCGCATCTTCCTTGGCCATCAGCGAATTAATCCACCCTTAAAATTTGCCTTCTTCAACAAGCCCTCATACTGATGCGTCATCATGTATGACTGCACTTGTGCCATGAAGTCCATGGTCACCACCACCATAATCAGTAGCGAGGTGCCGCCAAAATAAAATGGTACATTCCACTTAACGACCAAAAATTCTGGGAGCAGGCACACCAGTGTTACGTACACAGCGCCCACCAAAGTCAGTCGCAACGTAATCTTCTCAATATAGCGCGCGGTCTGCTCACCCGGACGGATCCCTGGCAAAAAGGCCCCACTCTTCTTTAGATTCTCTGCCGTCTCTTTCGGATTAAAAACCAATGCCGTATAAAAGAAACAAAAGAAAACAATTGCTGCCGCATACAGCATCACATATATTGGCTGCCCAGGGGACAGCATATCGCTAAGGTCCTTTAGCCAGGTCAATCCCTGTCCACTCGCAGACCAGCCCGCCAAGGTCGCAGGGAACAAAATAATACTTGAGGCAAAGATGGGTGGAATCACACCAGCCATGTTCACCTTCAACGGCAAATGTGAGCTCTGCCCACCGTACACTTTATTCCCGACCTGTCGCTTAGCATAATTAACAAGAATCTTACGCTGGCCACGCTCAACAAACACCACCAACGCCGTTATCCCTATCGAACCAAAGAACAGCAGCAGCACCAGCGGTATGGAGAACGCGCCGGTACGCGCCAACTCCAGTGTGCTCCCGATCGCGTTAGGCAACCCCGCAGCAATCCCAGCAAAAATAATCAGGGAGATCCCATTACCTAGGCCACGCTCGGTAATTTGTTCCCCTAGCCACATCAAAAACATTGTCCCGGACAGCAGGGTGATGACTGTCGTCATCTGAAACATTGGCCCTGGGTGCAAAACCAAACCAGGCTGCGCTTGCAGTGCGACCGACATACCAAATGCCTGAAACAGTGCCAACGCCAACGTGCCATAGCGCGTGTACTGAGTAATCTTGCGGCGCCCCGTCTCGCCATCCTTCTTTAGCTGCTCCAGATGCGGCACGGCATGTGTGCCAAGCTGCATAATAATGGAGGCAGATATGTATGGCATGATGCCCAGCGCTAAGATAGTAAAGCGCGACAACGCACCGCCAGAAAACATGTTAAACATGCCGAGAATTCCGCTCTTTTGCGAACTGAACAGCTCAGCCAACACCACTGGATCTATGCCCGGTACCGGTATGTGCGCCCCGATACGGTACACTACTAGGGCGCCCAACAAAAACCATAAACGGCGACTCAGGTCGCCATACTTCGCACCACTTAAACCTTTTTTGGTTACACCATCCGCAGCGCCTGCCATTACTCTACGATACTACCGCCGGCAGCCTGGATTGCTTCGCGCGCACCCTTGGTGAGCAATAAACCGTGTAACTTAACGGCGCGCTTGATCTCTCCGGCCAACACCACCTTGGCAACCCGTGTCGCAGGGGGAACAATGCCAGCCTGCTTCAGTGCCAAAAGGTCAATCACATCGACCGCCATATTTTGGAGGTCAGATAGGCGCACCTGAGCGTTGTCATAGCGGGTCAAGGAGATAAAGCCACGCTTTGGCAAGCGACGTTGTAGCGGCATCTGACCGCCCTCAAAGCCAACCTTATGAAATCCGCCAGAGCGAGATTTCTGACCTTTGTGCCCACGACCGCAAGTTTTTCCAAGGCCACAGCCAATGCCGCGTCCAACGCGACGCTTAACGTGTGTAGATCCTTCCGCGGGTTTAATTTTATTGAGTTGCATTTATGCCTCGCACTTAACCAAGTAGTAAACCTTATTAATCATGCCTCGAACAGCCGGCGTATCTTCCACCGCCACGGTATGATTTAACCGGCGCAGGCCCAGCCCACGCACACACGCACGATGCGACTCCTTGGTGCCAATCACGCTCTTGATCAGCGTCACACGGATCTTACCTACCTCTGTTTTTTTCTGTGGCTGTGCCATTATCTTATTCCTGAATTTGTTCTATGCTCATGCCACGCTTGGCGGCAATTTCAGACGGGGAGTTGATTGCCTGTAGCCCATTCAGGGTTGCACGTACTACGTTGTAAGGGTTGCTCGAGCCAATACACTTGGCCAACACATTGTGCACGCCCACCGCTTCAAACACGGCACGCATTGCACCACCCGCAATAATTCCCGTACCCTCTGACGCAGGCTGCATATAAACCTTTGCGGCGCCATGGCGGCCAATCACCGTGTGGTACAAGGTGCCCTTCTTTAAATTAACGTTGATCATCTTGCGGCGTGCCTCTTCCATCGACTTCTGCACTGCTACCGGCACTTCCTTGGACTTGCCTTTGCCCATGCCGATGCGACCGTCACCATCTCCGACCACGGTTAGTGCAGCAAATCCCATAATACGGCCGCCTTTGACCACCTTGGTCACGCGATTAATGGAAATCATTTTTTCGATAAGACCGTCACCACGATCTTCCGCTTGTTGCATTCTTCCCTGCGCCTTAGCCATCATTCACCTCAAGTTAGAACTTCAAGCCATGCTCACGCGCAGCATCAGCTAGCGCCTTCACACGACCATGGTATTTATAGCCAGAGCGATCAAAGGCAACCTCAACTATGCCCGCGCTTTTAGCTTTCTCGGCAATACGCTTACCCACAAGTGTGGCGGCGGCAACATTGCCTCCGTTGGCCAACTCTTTCCTCACCTCCGCCTCTACGGTGGAGGCGCTTGCTAAAATTTTACCGCCACAGGCAGAGATTACCTGAGCGTAAATGTGCAAATTACTGCGGCGTATCGCCAAACGAACCGCCTTCTGGCCAGCAATTTTGGCACGGGTTTTACGTGCCCTGCGCTGACGTGCATCATTCTTGATAAACATATCCGCCTCAATTATTTTTTCTTGGTTTCTTTCAGCTTCACCACCTCTTCGGCATAACGCACTCCCTTGCCCTTATAGGGCTCAGGCTCACGGAACGCACGAATTTCAGCGGCAACTTGACCTACCTGTTGCTTGTTTGTGCTTTTTAATACGATTTCAGTTTGCGTTGGTGTCGATACCGCCACCCCAGCAGGCACCTTGTAAACCACGGGATGAGAAAATCCGAGGGTCATGTTAATTGTGTCACCCGTAGCCTGGGCACGATAACCCACACCGACCAGGGTTAACTTGCGCTCAAAGCCTTTGCTTACTCCGTGCACCATGTTTGCAAGTAGCGCACGAATTGTGCCGGACATGGCGTCCGCCTTGGTAGACTCATTGTTTGCTTTGCAAAGCAGAGTTTCACCCTCACGTTGAACGGCAACGTCGCCAGTCAACGCCTGCTTCATCGTTCCCAGTGGACCCTTGATGGATACCTCATTGGCGGCCAGCGTCACTTCAACACCAGCAGGTAAGGCAATTGGATTTTTAGCGACTCTAGACATAATTACCCCGTTACGCGACTATGCACAAAACTTCACCGCCAATTCCATTGGCGCGCGCCTTGCGATCGGTCATCAATCCCTTGGATGTGGACACTATTGCGATACCCAGACCGTTCATCACGTTAGGTATATCACCGCAACCCTTGTACATGCGCAACCCTGGACGGCTGACGCGCTGAATTTTTTCAATGACTGGGCGCCCAGCGTAATACTTCAGCGCAATTTCCAGCGTGGGCTTTGCGCCTTCGCTAGAAACATTAAAGCCTTCCACATAGCCCTCGTCCTGAAGCACTTGCGCAATCGCCACCTTCAGTTTTGAAGATGGCATCTTAACGTTAATTTTTTCCGCCATTTGCGCATTTCTAATGCGCGTCAACATGTCGGAGATTGGATCACTCATGCTCATAAATTCACCCTTACCAGCTTGCCTTGATTACACCAGGAACTTCGCCACGCATTACAAATTCACGTAATTTGATGCGACCCAGACCAAATTTACTGTACACACCACGCGGACGTCCGGTCAACGAACAGCGATTACGCAGGCGCACCGGGCTAGAATTACGTGGCAACACCTGTAATTTCTGGCGAGCGTTGTAACGCTCCTCATCGCTCAGCTGAGCGTTGGTTATGATTGCCGTCAGCTCAGCACGCTTAGTGGCGTATTTTTTGACCGTATCACGACGCTTTTGTTCTCGATTAATAACAGCTGCTCTAGCCATGTTGTCCTCAGTTCTTCAACGGGAATTTGAATGCCAACAAGAGCGCACGCGCCTCGTCGTCGGTTTTCGCACTGGTGGTAATAGTAATATTCATACCACGCAATGCATCAATCTTATCGTACTCAATCTCTGGAAAGATGATTTGCTCCTTGATACCCATGTTGTAATTTCCACGGCCATCGAATGCCTTGCCAGAGATGCCACGGAAATCTCGGATACGTGGGATGGCTACCGTCACCAAGCGATCCAAAAATTCATACATGCGTTCCTTGCGCAAGGTCACCTTGCACCCAACCGGATAGTTTTCACGAATCTTAAAGCCAGCGATAGACTTCTTTGACTTTGTCACTACCGGCTTTTGCCCAGCGATTTTCTGCATATCGGCTACCGCGTGCTCCATCACCTTCTTGTCTGCCACCGCCTCACCAACGCCCATATTTAGCGTAATTTTTTCGATACGCGGCACCTCCATGATCGACTTATAGCCAAACTTGGCCATCAACCCTGCGGTTACCGTGTTCTTGTAAAGATCATACAGACGAGCCATTCCTTATTACCCCTTTACGCGTCAATCACTTCGCCATTCGACCTGAAAACGCGCATCTTGCGACCATCTTCCAGGACTTTAATACCCACGCGGTCAGCCTTTTTCGACGTCGCGTTATAAATAGCTACATTGGAGGCGTGAATTGACATCTCTACAGCCACAATGCCGCCAGTCAAACCCTTTGTTGGGTTTGGTTTTTGATGCTTTTTAACCATATTGATGCCGCTCACCAACAGGCGATCGTCTAACACGCGTAGCACGCTACCGCGGTTACCCTTATCTTTTCCAGCGATAACGATTACATCGTCATTTTTTTTAATCTTGCGCATGGCTTTTCCTTAGGCTGCGTTGTGTCTTCGCTTGCAATATATCCGTCGTTTACAAAACTTCAGGGGCGAGCGATACGATCTTCATAAATTTCTCGGTTCTCAGTTCACGCGTAACCGGGCCAAATATTCTGGTACCAATCGGCTCGAGCTTTGCATTTAACAAAACTGCCGCATTACCATCAAATTTTATTAATGAACCATCTGGGCGACGCACCCCCTTGGCCGTACGGACTACCACAGCACTGTACACCTCCCCTTTTTTGACACGGGAACGTGGAGCGGCATCTTTTATGCTGACCTTGATCACATCGCCAATGGCGGCATAACGGCGCTTAGAGCCACCCAACACCTTAATGCACATAACAGAGCGCGCACCAGTGTTATCAGCCACACTTAAAACGGATTGCATTTGTATCATTTATTTATACTCCAACTTTATCCGCATAAAATGGCGACGGCTAGTCTTGGAACCCGTTCGGGTTAGATCAGTGCAAAAAACACTTAGCCTGCCATTATATGCAAATCCAACAATTAACACAAGCATTAAACTCAGGCCAGGGCCTGCTTGCCCCTGCTACGGGGTGATTTAAACGGCTTGGGATTTATCAACGAGCTTGGTCACACGCCAACTTTTTGTTTTGGCTAGCGGCCGACACTCTTCGATAGCAACCAAGTCACCTTGATGGAACTCGTTATTCTCATCATGAGCGTGATATTTTTTAGAGACCCGCAACACCTTGCCTAGCAAGGCATGTTTGATCTTACGCTCAACCAGTACGGTGACGGTCTTGTCCATCTTATCGCTAACAACCGTACCGGTCAGCATACGCTTTAGATTTGTTGTACTCATTATTGAGCACCCTTTTCTGTCATTATGGTTTTTACACGAGCAATATCACGGCGCACCTTAAGGAGCTGGCTGTTGTTGCTCAGCTGCTGGGTGGCGAGCTGCATGCGCAAGCCAAACTGCGCCTTTGTCAGGGATAACAGCTCTTCATGTAATTCCGTTGCCGATTTCAGTCTCAATTCATCCACCTTCATATTATGCCCCCACCTGTCTAATTACGAACGTGGTGGCAATAGGTAGCTTGGCCGAAGCCAAGCGGAATGCCTCACGTGCTATCACCTCTTCCACGCCATCCATCTCATACAGCATCTTGCCAGGCTGAATCTCGGCAACGTAGTACTCTGGATTACCCTTACCGTTACCCATACGAACCTCTGCAGGCTTTTGTGAAATGGGTTTATCCGGGAAAATGCGGATCCATATACGGCCACCACGCTTAATGTGTCGTGTCATGGCGCGGCGTGCTGCCTCTATTTGGCGCGCCGTCAGGCGGCCACGAGCGACGGCCTTTAGGCCGAACTCACCGAAGCTAACCTTGTTGCCCCGTGTTGCAATGCCAGTATTGCGCCCTTTTTGTTCCTTGCGATATTTTCTTCTAGCTGGCTGTAACATTTCTTGTCCCCGACTTTCTAACCCTCTTCTCAGGTTCGGATGCTACCGGGGCAACCACTTCCTCCACTCCGGTATGATCGCCCTTGTAAACCCACACCTTAACCCCAATAATTCCGTAAGTTGTCTTAGCCTCAGATGTGCCGTAATCAATATTTGCTCTCAAAGTGTGCAGCGGCACACGTCCTTCACGATACCACTCGGTACGCGCAATTTCGATCCCATTGAGACGACCGGCGCTCATTATTTTTATGCCTTGGGCACCTAAACGCATGGCGTTCTGCATAGCCCGCTTCATGGCACGACGGAACATGATGCGCTTTTCAAGTTGCGAGGTAATGCTTTCTGAAATCAATTGGGCATCTATTTCTGGCTTCCGTACCTCTTCTATATTCAATGCCACGTCAGGTAACCCCATACGCTTTCTCAACTCAACGCGTAACGTCTCAATATCTTCACCCTTTTTACCAATCACCACGCCGGGACGAGCGGTGTAGATCGTTATCTTGGCGTTCTTTGCTGGTCGCTCAATGATGATCTTAGAAATGCCAGCACCAAAAAGTTTCTTTTTTAGATACTCTCGCACCTCAATATCTTTCAGCAAGGTGCTGGCAAAGTTATTGCTATTGGCGTACCACTTTGAAGACCAATTTTTATATACGCTCAATCGGAAGCCGATTGGATGAATTTTTTGTCCCATATCTGTTTTAGCTCCCGACGATAATCGTAATGTGGCAGGGCTGCTTCTCGATACTGTTACCACGACCCTTTGCACGCGCAGAAGTTCTTTTTAAGGGTGTTCCTTTGTCCACATAGATAGTGGAGACCCTCAGCTGATCAATGTCAGCACCATCATTGTGCTCGGCATTGGCAAGTGCCGATTCCAGGCCCCTCTTAATGATTCCGGCTGCCTTTTTGGGACTGAAAGTTAGCACATTCAGCGCCTTGCCAACCGGTAAACCACGAATCTGATCTGCCACCAGACGACCTTTTTGAGCCGATAGGCGAACACCTTTTACCACTGAAATTGTGTTCATCATGTCTCCTTATTTTTTCTTGACCACTGCTTTTTTATCGGCAGCATGTCCCTTGAAGGTGCGGGTCAAAGAAAACTCACCAAGCTTGTGTCCCACCATGTTCTCAGAGATATACACCGGGATATGCTGCCTGCCATTGTGCACAGCAATCGTCAAACCCACGAACTCAGGCAACACTGTAGACCGACGTGACCAAGTCTTGACCGGCCGCTTGTCGCTCGTAGCGCGCACGACCTCAATTTTTTTTATCAAATACCCGTCAACAAACGGGCCTTTTTTAATGGAACGTGCCATATCTTCTACCCCTTAAGTCTGAAAGCGACGGCGTACTATCATGCCGCTTGTGCGCTTGTTGCGACGCGTACGGAAACCCTTGGCCGGCACACCCCATGGGCTAACTGGGTTACGACCTGCAGCGGTTTTTCCTTCACCACCTCCGTGAGGATGGTCAACCGGGTTCATTACCACACCCCGTACAGTCGGCCGAATACCTCTCCAGCGGTTTGCACCCGCCTTGCCGATGGATCTCAGGTTATGCTCTTCATTGCCAACCTCTCCGAGGGTCGCACGGCAATCGACATGCACCTTACGAATTTCACCAGAACGTAGTCGCAGCTGTGCGTAATCCCCTTCCCGAGCCAGTAACTGGACAGATGTACCTGCAGAACGGGCCAGCTGAGCACCCTTTCCAGGGAGCATTTCCACGCAGTGGATCGTACTTCCGACCGGGATATTGCGAAGTGGTAAGGTATTACCATTCTTGATGGGAGCATCACCCCCGTTAATAAGCTGCATCCCCGCGCTAATACCCTTGGGGGCAATGATGTAACGACGCTCACC
>DKNB01000015.1:0-7746 GCA_002470125.1 Gallionellales bacterium UBA7399
ACCCCTCCACCCCAGAATTTGGGGGCTCCATCCCCGCCAATTAGTAGTCCAGCAACATCCAACGCCGTCCTAGCGACGGCGTTTTTCTTTGTATATTCAATCATTCACTTTGTTTGATTGCCATCAGTCCAAGCAATGCTTCAAATTGATCAACCGGTATCGGCTTGCTAAATAAATAACCTTGGTAATGTAAACAACCGCTGTTCTGTAGAATCTGTCGTTGCTCATTGGTTTCCACTCCCTCGGCAATAACGGATAGGCCTAAATTTTTCGACATATCAATTATGGTATTTATAATAGTTATATTTCTACCGGTCATGATGTTACTCACGAATGACTGATCTATTTTTAGTTGACACAGCGGCAGCTGGTTAAGGTATTGCAAGGAAGAATACCCTGTCCCAAAATCATCTAATGCGAACTGGACGCCGATTTCTTTTAACACAGTAATGCAATCAATCGCGGCATCAACGTCATCCAACAATACGCTTTCAGTAACTTCCAGCATGAGCAACTTTGGGTTAATGGCATGGCGATTAGCAATGTCTTTCACTTGCGATGTAAAATTGGCATTACGGAATTGTTTGGTGCTTACGTTTACTGACAGCACGAGTTCACGAGTTAGAGCATTGTCCTGCCATAGCTTGAGTTGAGCGCAGGCCGTCTCCAGCACCCATTCCCCAATGGCTTCTACTAGGTTTACTTCTTCTGCCAACTGAATGAATTGTGATGGTAGCAAAAATCCGCGCTCAGGATGTATCCAGCGGATTAATGCTTCCGCGCCTGATGGACGGTTCTGATTGTCCACTTGAATCTGGTAATACAACTGGAATTCTCCCTCATCAAGAGCTTTACGTAAATCATTCTCAAGAATTGCGCGGATGTGGATGGTGTCTTGCATGTTCTGGCTGAAGAATCGCAGTGTATTTCGGCCTTCTTTTTTAGCTTGGTACATGGCAATGTCAGCTTCACCTAACAATGCACCTATTCCAGATGGATGCTGATTAAATAGTGTGATACCTATACTCGGCGTTATGTGATATTCGTGTGTATCAAGCTGGTAGGGCCGACCCAGTGCTACGATAATTTTTCTGGCCACAACTTCTGCATGAGCCGCCGCCGCAACAGGCTGTGGATCTAACCCTTCTAACATAACAACAAACTCATCTCCACCCAGGCGAGCAACAGTGTCATTTTCACGTACACATGTGCTCAAGCGCTTGGCAACCTCTTGTAGTAGCAGGTCTCCCATGTCGTGACCGAGTGTGTCGTTCAATTTTTTGAAGTGATCCAAATCCAGAAATAGAATTGCTCCTTCATTTCCATTACGCTTACTAGAAGCCTTTGCCAGAGTGAGCCGATCCATTAAAAGTCGCCTATTAGGCAAAAGTGTAAGCTGATCGTAATAAGCCAGGTTCTTTATTTTTTCTTTTGCGGCATTGCTTAGGGTAATATCGTTAATCGTTCCAACAAAATTTAAGATGACTCCGTTTTTATCTTTAACAGTATTGATGGTGCACAAAGATAGAAAAGCATCACCATTCTTACGTTTGCTCCATACCTCACCCTCCCATGATCCATTTTTATTAATACTTTCCAACATGGAGGTATAAAAGTCGTCATCCTTACGGGCTGAACTTAAAATCTCAAGTTCCTTGCCCTTGATTTCATCAAAGGAATAACCTGTAGTCTTGGTGTAAGCGTCATTTACTCGAACTATCAAGGCATTACTATCGGTGACCACAATGCCAGCATAAGAATTAAAAGCAATTGCTGCTATATTTAGCTCCTGTTCATTTCTTTTGTATGCATTAATCTCAGTCAAATCGGTTGCAAGAAGACAGGTCAGATCTTCCATCTCTTTCGGAAGCGGAAAACTGCTGGAAAGACTGATCGGCACTCTCGTGCAGTCATCTGCGACAAGGTCGAGTTCTTTGCGGTTGTTTTTTTCACTTTTGTGGCTTAAAAATTGCTTAAAAGCCTGATAACTATCTGGTGCAATCCATGTGGATATCTGGGAGCTGATTACTTTTTCGAGTGGGCTTTTGAGCATTTCTGCGAAGCGACGGTTGGCGTAAATAATCATGCCCGTGGCACTCATCGTCAGAGCACCTTCACTCATGTTTTCTATCAACATCCGGTAAGCCTGGTCTACCCCTCTGAGAGCAAATACCTGCTCGCCCCCGTCACCCATGACCACCAGGGAGTCAACTTCGCCTGAGCGAATGGCGCGAAGTGTGTCCTCCGCTTCGTCGAGCCTCGCACGAAGGTCTGAATTTTCAGTGCGTAGATCAGCGTCGGACCCTCCTGTCATTTTATCTTTGGACACAGATCAAGGCCCACTAATACCCTATCTTCATTTGACATATCGCCGATAATACGGCGTAGCGGAAGTGGCAATTCTCTGATCAAAGTCGGCGAAGCGATGATCTGCTCGCCATATGCCAGTTGTGGCTGCTGGTGAAGGTCGATGACATTCAACTCGTAGCGTCCTTGCAGATGTTCCTCGCAGATATTCTTGATATTACTGATAGCTCGTATCGATTGCGGAGAGCTACCAATCACATATAAGCGCAAGATGTAGAATTGATCTTGTGAATTTTTAAGCGCGTGCTCATACGATTCTTTTGAATCGATAGGATTCTTGTCTGCCATGATGGTCCTCCTATTTTATGCGCTTCAGATCAAGACCAATCAAAACGCGCTCGGTGTTGGATAGATCGCCTATGATTTTGCGCACAGGTTCAGGCAACTTGCGAACCAGCGTCGGGATGGCAAGGATCCGATCGCCGCTTGCCAGCATCGGATTTTCCAACAAATCGATCACTTCAATCTGATACTTTCCGGCCAAATGTTCTTCGCATATTTTCTTCAGATTGACAAATGCCATCATGCATTTTGGCGTTTGACCAGCGACATACAGGCGTAGCACATATACCTCTTTGGGTTCGGTTAATTTCGTTTCCATAGGGTCAACTCTCTTCCATTCAAAATGTCTAATTTCAAGTTTCTAAAAAAATTTCCGCATTCCGAAATCATTAATCCGCGCTGCGACTCAACCCCATTTCTAGGCGACCCGTCAACAACTGTGACGCCTGCGCCTGTTCTTGCGTGATGATTTTCATCAATTCCGCTTCCTGCACGCCGAACTCGGCGCGCAACGCTGCAACCTTCGCTTCCAACGCCTTACGCCTACTTTCAATCTCGATTTGCCTGCGCTCGACCTCCTGCTTGCGCGTCAACGTTAAGGCCAGTTCCTGTGCCTCTTGCGCAATACGTGCAGATCCTGTCAGCACGCCACCCGCACCGACATATACTTCACATAATTCCACCCCGTGATCGGTAATTAGGCATTCGCGTACCTGATTTGAATGTGCCATGCCACGCGACTTTGTAATGTACAAGCAACGATTGCGCTCGCCACTAATTTCAATGTCGTGCATCACTAGCCAGGTGTCTATCATAGACGAAATGGCTATCTCGCTTGTCCCATGCGCTACGTTACTCGACATCAACTGAGTAAACATGCTACTAATTTGCTTCGTCTTCAGAAAGTCTGCGAGTCGCAGCAGCATGGACTTAACGTCGATTATATTGTCGCCAGTGATGAAGCCGTTCAGCGGATCAACGATCACGACTTGTGGGTCGAACTTGATGGTCGCTTTGTGCATCATCGTCAGTTGCATTTCAAGGCCTGCAAACGCTGGACGGGTCGCCTGAAAGTACAACAGGCCTTTTTTTACCCATTGCTCTAGGTCGATCCCAACAGAACGCATGTTACGTATAATCTGGCTAGGGGATTCCTCGAAAGAGAAATACAGTGCGCGCTCGCCTCGACGACAGGCGGCATCAACGAAATGTGCGCAGATACTACTTTTGCCTGTGCCAGCTGTCCCCGAAATAAGTACGGTACTACCACGGAAAAAGCCCTTGCCACCCATCATGGTATCAAGGCGAGAGATACCGCTAGGAATTCGATCCATGCTGGCGTTATGCCCCAAGCCTAGCGAGGTGACTGGCACAATAGAAATGCCATCTTCGTCAATCAGAAAAGGGTACTCGTTGGTGCCGTGGGTCGAGCCGCGATACTTGACCACACGCAGGCGCCGCGAGGAGGTCTGATCTTTCACACGATGGTCGAGCACAATTACACAGTCCGAGATATACTCTTCCAGCCCTTGGCGCGTCAATGTCTCTTCACCTCGTTCACCCGTGATGATAGCAGTCACACCTTTTTCTTTCAGCCAACGGAAAAGGCGACGCAATTCGGCTCTTAATATAAGCGGGTTGGGCAGGCCAGCAAAAAGTGATTCGATGGTGTCCAACACCACGCGCTTCGCACCGATGGAGTCTATGGACTGGCCTAAACGGATGAATAATCCTTCCAAATCGTACTCGCCAGTTTCTTCGATTTCACTACGCTCAATATACACAAAGTCCAGCACAATTTTTTTGTCGGCGACCAGCGCGTCTAGGTCGAAACCCAGCGAGGCTACGTTCTGTGTCAGGTCTTTAGCGGTCTCTTCAAAGGCCATGAACACGCCAGGCTCGTTGAACTGGGTAGCCCCTCTTACCAAAAACTCCATGGCGAGTAGCGTCTTACCGCAACCCGCACTTCCGCAAACTAGCGTCGGGCGGCCTTTAGGCAGGCCTCCTTCGGTAATTTCATCCAAACCCTGAATGCCAGTAAGGGATTTTGGGAGTTTTTCTCTTGCTTTGAGTGCGGTATTGGCCACGACTTACTCCTCCGTATTGAGTTTAATCAAATGTAGTTAACAAGCAGCTTTTCGCAACACCAGGCTCTACCTGGATCAACCTCTTCTTGTTCGGCTGCCTGGGCATTGTTTTGTATCATACTTTCAGATCAAGAAACTCAATAGACCAATTCTGTGCAATTAATTAGCGTTTAATGCACTTAATAGGCCCAACTTCATGGTTGGTTCGTCCGCCCCCCCTCGTGCAGCCCCCAGTCAATGCCGTGAATACGGCAACAGTCAGCGCGACGCCAACCAGAGATCCCTCCACCCCAGAATTGGGGGCTCCATCCCCGCCAATTAGTAGTCCAGTATCAACACATACAGTAGGGTATAATATCGTCACGTATAGTAGGGTATATGTCACCTAACCTAATGTTGTTAGGGTGGTATAGCACCCCCCCCCCCCGCCTTTTGTTGGCATGTGTTCGATGTCGCACATACCCACACAAGGCGTTGCCATACACTGAGCTCAACATGCAACCCAGTTAACATAGCCGTGATTAGGTTGCGTGTGATTATTTATAACAAACACACTTTAAGGAAAAAACATGAGTCTATTTGACGAAATTGGTGGCGAGGGTGCCGTCAACGCCGCGGTCGATATCTTTTATCGCAAGGTACTCAAGGACGACCGAATCAATCGCTTCTTTGAGGGCGTGGACATGGACAAGCAGGCGGCCAAACAGAAGGCCTTCCTGTCCGTGGCGTTCGGCGGACCCAATCGCTACAGTGGCGCGGACATGCGCAGGGGGCACGCACACCTGGTGGCCCGTGGCCTCAACGACTCACACTTTGATGCGGTCATGGAGCACCTGGGTGCGACCCTAAAGGAGCTCAACGTACCCGACAACCTCATCAGCCAGGCGGCCGCAATCGCCGAGAGCACGAGAAACGACGTGCTGAGCAAGTAGCCAGCTAGGGTGCCCAGCGTCACCTACCAGGGCCGATCTTACGACTGCTCCGGTCAATCCATACTGGACTGCCTAACGGCCCACGGCGTGCACGTGCCCTCATCGTGTCGCTCGGGCGTGTGCCAGAGCTGCATGATGAAGGCGTCCAAGGGCGCCGTCCCCGAAAAGTCCCAGGCGGGGCTCAGGCCAACGCTGGCCGCCCAGAACTATTTTTTAGCCTGCTCCTGCGTCCCCGAGGGCGACATGGAGGTCACCCTCCCGGACTCCGGGTTCGGGACACTGAGTGCCACGGTAACCAAAACCACCCGACTCAACGACGACACGCTCGGCCTGTGGCTAAGGCCGTCCCGACAATACGAATACCGGCCCGGTCAGTTCATTCGCCTGCACAAGGACGAGGGCAACTCGCGCTGCTACTCCCTGGCTAGCGTGCCAGAACTAGACGGGGAGCTCTTCTTGAACATAAGGCGAACCCCGGGCGGCCTGGTCAGCAACTGGGTACACGAGAGCCTGGGGGCTGGTGACCAGGTAGAGATCTCTGAGGCGATGGGGCAGTGCTTCTACCTCCCCGGAAGTCCAGAAAAGAATATGCTCCTCGTTGGGACCGGGTCTGGCCTATCTCCGCTCTACGGGATAGCGCGTGACGCCCTGCTCATGGGCCACCTGGGCGAAATCCACCTCTACCACGGCAGCCGGCACAGGGGCGGGCTGTACCTTGAGGCTGAGCTGGCCCAACTGATGAGTCGGCACAAGAACTTCAGCTACGTGCCCTGCACGTCGGGTGACGAGCCTGCTGCGGGGTGCTTACCCGGAAGGGCGTTGGACCTGGCCTTAGCCAGGCACCAAGACCTGGGTGGGTGGCGCGTCTACCTGTGCGGCAACCCGGACATGGTCAACTCCGCCAAGAGAAAGACGTTCTTTGCGGGGGCGTCACTAAAGGACATCCACGCAGACCCATTTGGCTTTTAGTGCCGCCGGCGTGGGCCTACGCACGCAGGCGTTCGGTCATCAGGTAATCAGAAAGTCGACGGGACGCAACAGCTCCACGACACGCGAATCCTCCACCGACTCGCGCAGATTGATCTCTATCGTGTTGCAGAACGAGTCGAGTGGCAGGCAGTTGTTGTGCATTTCAAATGGCTGCTCCAGCTCAACCGCCAGGGCATCCAGTCCGAAGAAGGTGTACGCAACGATTCCCACCACGGCGGGCGTCATCAGGCCAAGCGCGCCCACTATCCCGACCGGCAAGAAGAAGCAGTATATGTAAACGGTCCCGTTCAGCAGCAGCGTGTACGCGAACGGTATCGGTGTACTTTTAATACGCTGGCACTCCACGGCGGACTGCATCATGTGGGAGCAGCTCGTGTCCAGCTCGTTGCTGTTTGTTGGTTCAATCTTTTTGTCGGCCAGGCACTGCTTCAGGTCCGCCCCCATCTTCAGCATCAGGTAGCTCAGCTTGTTTGACACCCTCTTTGAGCCCTCAAATTCAGATGCGGTCACCAGGCCCTTTAGGTCTGGGCCGGGGTCGGTTCCCCTTAGGTCGTGACGCAGCGCGTGGGCAAACGCAATGGCGCGGTACGTCATGCGCGCGCGCACGTCCGTCAGGCCGATCCCCGCCCTGACGGGGCCCTCCTCCCGGATAAAGGTTTGGCACTGCCTCGACACGTCCATGCACCTGGCGATCAGGTCGCCCCATATCTTGCTGCAGTGCCCGAACCTGTCGTAGGCGACGGTGTTACGAAACCCCAAGAAAATGGCGAGCGGTAGACCAAGCAGGTCGAAGGGGAGGGGGTTGATGTGAATCGAAGACAGCGCGCTCAGCTGGAACCCGAACAGCTCGGCTGGCAGCAGCGAGATGGCCGCACTCCTTATACCAAAAAGGTCTTCATAGAAAACCACGACGACGGTGGCCAGCAGAATGTAAAAAATAAACTCTCGGTATATTCGCTGCAGGATCGACCCGCGCAATATAAAGAACATCCTAAACGGGCTCGGCTTGTCTCTGACGATCATTATCGCGCTCTCGGTGGTGTCAAAAAAATAAACGTGGTCAACTCGTCAGCCTCTCGGTGAGGGTC
>DKNB01000015.1:7848-10175 GCA_002470125.1 Gallionellales bacterium UBA7399
TACCAAACTCGGTCTTGACCGCACCCAGCAGCACCCATATCTCCGACGAGCGCTGCTCAATGGCCAGGGTGCGGAACCCCATCTGCAGGCTGTTCAGTAGTGCGGCAAAGCTGGTGGGGCCGGACACGATAACGCGGTACTCACGTTGGATGGAGTCCGCCAGGCCGGGCCGGCGTAGCACCTCGGCGTACAGCCCCTCGGTCGGCAGGAACAGGATGCCGAAGTCGGTGGTGTGGGGTGGCTCGATGTACTTGTCGCGGATGCTCTTGGCCTCTTGCTTGATGCGCACCTCCATCGCCTTACCCGCGGCCTCGACCTGCTCCACGTCGGCCCTGTCCTGCGCATCCATCAGGCGCTGGTAGTCCTCCATCGGGAACTTGGCATCGATCGGCAGCCAGACCGGCGCGCCCTCGTCCTTGCCCGGCAACTTGATGGCAAACTCCACGAAGTCGCGGCCACCTGGTACGGTGCGAACGTTTTTGGCGTACTGGTCTGGTGTCAGGACCTGCTCGATGATGGCACCAAGCTGCACCTCGCCCCACGTGCCGCGCGTCTTGACGTTGGTCAAAACGCGCTTAAGGTCACCCACACCGGAGGCCAAGGCCTGCATCTCGCCCAGCCCACGATGCACCTGCTCCAGTCGCTCCGAGACCTGCTTGAACGACTCGCCCAGGCGCTGCTCCAGTGTGGCGTGGAGCTTCTCGTCCACGGTCTTGCGCATCTCCTCTAGCTTCTTTGCGGTGTCGGCCTGAATCTCGGTCAGCCTCTCGGTGAGGGTGCTGCGCAACTGATTTCCGGTAGCGTTAAGCTGCTCGGCGAGCGACTTGCTCATGGTGGTGAGCACGGCGTTCACGTCGGTCTTGAGGTGCGCGCCCGCCTCGAGCTGGGACTTGGTTAGCGCCTCGCGGTCGGTCCGTGACTCGTTGATCACCTGCATTAGCTTACTGTTGAGCGTCTCGCTAACCGATTCCAGCCCCTGCGTTATGGTCTTGCGCAGCTCGCCCAACTGATTCTCGGTGGACTGCAGGTGAGCGGAGACGGACCCATCGAGTCGAGATAACTCTATGCGGAGCTGCTCAAGCTGCTGGCCGTTGCCCTGCCCGTCGGCACCCCGAAGCGCGGTAAGCCTCCACAGTACGATCAGCAGCAGGCCAATTACGCCAAGGCCAACCATGATTTCAGCGGTCATACACTCGTTCCCAATGCAATTGGAGGTCCATACAATAAATTGACCCGACGTAGCCACACCAATGGGTGGTCAGCGGGCCAACGCTTTCCAGACTAACCCTCGGAATGCTTGCTGTCTTTTCCGTGCTCTTCCGCCTTGTGGGTCAGGAACAGTGCCGCACCAATTAGGGCGATCGCCCCGGAGAGGTAAAACAAGTCGAGCGCGGACGTTATCTTCATGTTCAGCGCCTCCTCGAATAGGGTGACGATCAGGATCATCAGGATGACCTTTGCCAGCCTGGCCTTGAGGTCGTCCAGGTTTGAGATCACTAAGATCTTGCTGGACGTCTCGCTGCCGTGCGCGTCATCGATGTCGCTGATGAAGAGCTCGTACATACCAAACGAGAAGATAAGCATAAATGTGGCCAGCAGGTAGCCGTCCACGACCTCCACCACGTGAGAGATTGTCTGGTCATGGAGAAGCTTTCGCGCGCCCTCCGTCAGGCTTGAGTCGGCGTAGTGCAGCATATGATTGACCAGGTATATCACGTCGACCGTGGCCATGTAGAAGATCGCGAAGGCGGCGGCCATGCTCGCCACCACCACCAGCACCACCACAAAGCGTCCGTTCCAGAGGCAGGACTCGAACCATTTTTCAATAAAATTTAGCATTTCGGTACCCCGTCCATTTTCACATTAGTGCGCACCACGGCCTCCGTGCTCCCGGTGCTACGCCCCTCGCAACCGGGACCCATCTTGCCAGCAATGCCAGCACCCATCAATCTATATTTTGATCACGCTCGCCACCGCGTCCTCCACCCGCCCAACCGTGATGATCTCCATGCCCGCTATCCCCTGCTTCGGCTCGTTGGCCTTCGGGATGATAGCCACGGTGAAGCCCAGCTTGGCGGCCTCACGCAAGCGCTCCTGGCCACGCTGTACCGGGCGCACCTCACCGGCCAGGCCGACCTCTCCGAACACCACCATCTTTTCTGGTAGCGGCTTGTTGCGTAGCGAGGACACGATGGCGAGCAGTATCGGTAGGTCGGCACCCGGCTCGGTAATCTTTACGCCGCCCACAGCGTTGATAAAAACATCCTGGTCAAAGCAGGCGATGCCAGCATGGCGATGCAGGACCGCCAGCAGCATGGCCAGGCGGT
>DKNB01000041.1:0-4305 GCA_002470125.1 Gallionellales bacterium UBA7399
CCTCGTTGCTGTGAAGGATGGGTGATGTCTTGCCATGCATGAGCTGTTTGGCGTGAACAATCCGCCCCCCAAAGGACTGTCCAATACTTTGGTGGCCAAGGCACACCCCCAGGAGGGGGGTTCGCCCCGCGAAGCGCTGGATCGTGGCAACCGATATTCCGGCCTCATTGGGTGTGCATGGCCCTGGTGAGATGACGATGTGCTGTGGCTGCAACGCCTCAATTTGCTCTAGCGTAATCTCGTCATTACGATGCACGATCACATCAGCGCCCAGCTCGGCAAAGTATTGCACCAAGTTGTACGTAAAGGAGTCGTAGTTGTCTATCATTAACAGCATGGTGGCACCTAACTATATGGTGTACATGCTGTGTACACACTGATGAGCGGTCTGGGTATTATCTCATTGTTACAGGGGCCAGAGAAGAGGATACCCCTGGGGCACACTCGACAATCGGGCACTAAAATTCCACCATCTCAAAGTCCTCTTTGCGCGCCCCACACTCTGGACAGGCCCAGTTAATTGAAAGGTCTTCCCAGCGCGTGCCCGGCGGGATACCATCTTCGACGGAGCCGGCGGCCTCATCGTATAGCCACCCACAGATCAGGCACATATAGGTCTTATATTCAGAGCTCGAGGTCATGACGAGTAATTTAAGTTAAGATTGTATTTTAATTTTGTATTTTACAATGACACCCACCACCATGTCCGATATCCCGCCAATTGTTCTTGCTTTTGGTGCCACAGACCCAAGCGGGGGGGCGGGGCTGCAGGCTGACGTGCTAACCATCGCCAGCATGGGCTGCCACCCCCTGTCCGTGGTAACGGCGGTCACGGTGCAGGACACGGGAGGGGTGGATGATGTGCTGCCCATCGACGCTGAGTGGGTGTCCGACCAAGCGCGTGCGGTACTAGAAGACATGCCCGTGATGGCCTTCAAGATTGGATTGCTGGGCAGCCTAGAGAATATTGCGGCGATCGCCGAGGTGATCTCAGACTACCCCGACATTCCGCTGGTATTTGATCCTGTTCTGGCGTCCGGCGGCGGCGATGAGCTGACCAACGAGGACATGCTGGATGCGCTACGTGAGCTGCTGCTGCCACAAACCACCATCTTAACGCCCAATAGCATAGAGGCGCGTCGCCTCATCCAGGACGAAGACAACGACGAAGATAACCCCGACCTACCCGAGTGTGCCAAGCGCATCGTGCAGCTTGGCTGTGAGTATGTGTTGGTGACCGGCACACACGAGCACACGCCCAAGGTGATCAACACCCTATACAACGAGGGCGGGGTGGTGCGCACCGATAGCTGGACGCGTCTCGCTGGCGTCTACCACGGATCGGGTTGCACACTCGCCTCGGCGATCGCCTCTTTGCTGGCGAACGGCCTGTCGGTTGAGGAGGCGGTCAAGGAGGCCCAGGAGTTTACTTGGCAGGCACTACAGAACGCCTTCCGCCCTGGGATGGGGCAGCATATTCCAGATCGTTTATTTTGGGCTCGAGATGACGAAGAGGACAAACCCAGCATACGCCATTGAGGGTGTGTACGCCGTCACCCCAGACTGCATCGACACCACAGACCTCTTGCGCCGCGCGCGTTTAGCGCTCACTGGCGGGGTACGGATCCTACAATACCGTAACAAGTCCTCTGGCGCCCCGCAGCGACTGGAGCAGGCTCGTGCCCTGCGTAAGTTAACGCACGAATTTGACATACCATTCATTGTAAACGACGACGCGAGGCTGGCAGCTCAGGTTGGCGCGGACGGGGTGCACTTGGGGGCAAGGGACGGCAACATTGATGCGGCACGCACCCTGCTAGGGAAGGACAAGATCATTGGGGTCTCTTGCTACAACCGCCTGCCACTGGCTCGGTCTGCGGCTGATTCGGGCGCAGATTACGTGGCGTTTGGAGCATTCTTTCCCTCCACCACCAAGCCCAACGCCGTGATGGCAGACGCCGCACTGTTGCTACGAGCGCGCGTCGAGCTTGCTGTGCCACTTGTGGCAATAGGTGGCATCAGCCCACAAAATGCTGCATCATTAATATCCTCTGGTGCGGATGCACTGGCAACAATCTCAGCCCTGTTTGACGCGGATGACATAGTGGCCGCAGCACAAGGACTGAATAAATTATTTTGCGTCGCTCGCTCACTGCAGGCAGGCGCGATCGATTACCGACCAACCTAATATCAAAAACGACAAGGAGACACGATGGCAAGCCTACAAACACCCCTCTGTAATTTCGGCTGGAGGGCTCCCGAGTTTGACCTGCCGGGCGTAGACGGGAAGCGTCACACCTTAGCTAGTGCACGCGGCAAGAACGGGCTGCTGGTGATGTTTATTTGCAATCACTGCCCCTACGTGCAATCTGTCCGGGATCGTATCGTGCGAGACACACGCGAACTATTACAGCACGGCATTGGCAGTATCGCCATCATGTCAAACGATTCTGCAGAGTACGCGGAGGACTCATTTGAAAATATGCAGGCGGTGTCCAAGCAGTATGCCTATCCGTTTCCTTACGTGCTAGACGAGACGCAGCAAGTGGCCAAAAATTATGGGGCCGTCTGTACGCCAGACTTTTTTGGATTCAATGCCAAATTGGAGTTGCAGTATCGTGGCCAACTGGATGCCTCTCGCAAGGAGGCTGTGGCCAACGCGCCGCGGCGACTATTTAATGCCATGGTGAGCGTAGCGAAAACCGGTGCAGGGCCGTTAGAGCAATTTGCCAGCATGGGCTGCTCAATCAAGTGGAGGGATGAGACATAAATGTGTCTCAGGTACTCAATCACCCCACCAAACTAATCGCCAGAGCGTACCAATCGAATCCGATAGCCGGCGCTGGTGTGCTCTGAACCATAGTCCACGTAACCATAGTCGAAGTTAACCCCCCACGCATGGGACGGCTCACCTGCCGCAGGCAGCGCTGACCAGAATGGCGAGCTCGGCGTCCCCGGGAAGACTGCCATATCAATCGCCGGATTACAGCAGCTAGAGTCAACAATGCTCAGAAGCTCCTTAAGGCTTGGAAGACGCCAAGGCTTGCCGCTAGTCGAGATCTCGTTCTTGGTCCAGCCCTGTGCTTGATCAGAGCTAAAGGCGGTCGCGGCCCCACTGCACCCGTCCGCCGTCATCTTCATGCCCTCCGCGCAGCGCCTCCAGATTAGGCCGGTGGTGCTATCAGCAACCTCGTTGCCGTCTATCGAAATAGTATATCGAGTCTGGGTTTGTGCACACAACTCAGTCGCCACCGTCATTGGTGGCTGATTTAAAACTGATTTCATGATCATAGTCCTTGAATTTAGTCAGTGTAACAATATATTAAGCACAGTTTCATTCTAGTCACATGGAACACCAAAAACAATGTAATACTTCGCCACATCCTGAAAGTGCTACACATCAAACCTTCAGTGCATACCCAAAGTGCCTAATTACCTAGGCATAGATCGCCTTGCTAGGGCCGACTCCGGCACCAGCTCTACGTTTTTTAAAGAAATTGTCAACCCATTAAAGAACTGGGGCGTTTATATCGTGCGACACATGTAATATCTCTAGTCGCTTTTAAACTTAAATAAATAAAGTTTATATGAAACTGTTATTTACAAAGATAGTGGTTTGCAAACAAGGCGAAGTTGGTTAAAATGGGGCGGACAGCGATGTCTAATTGGCTTTATTAAAAGTAAACTTACATAACAATCACGGAGTGACAAGAAATGAAATCTATCATCGTTAGTATGATTGCAGCAGCAGGACTAATGGTTGCAGGTAGTGTTTTCGCAACCGACATGCCTGAGTTGGCCAAAAAGAGTGGTTGCACCGCTTGCCACAAGATTGACACTAAGCTAGTAGGTCCAGCTTGGATGGACGTGTCCAAGAAGTACAAGGGTGCAACTGAGTACGCTTACTCATCAAAAGGCAGCGCTGCTGCTGACGCCAAGAAGATGTCTCTAGAAGACGGGCTGGCCATGAAGGTAGCTAAGGGCGGAACTGGAAACTGGGGTAACGCCGCTATGATTGCAAACTCACCAAAGGTGAGTGACGCAGACATCCATACTCTTGTTAAGTTTGTTTTAGGCTTGGCAAAGTAAGCAGGGTTACGGTAACTCACTAGGGAGCAATCCCTATTAAGAAAAAGTCGGCCGATGCCGACTTTTTTTTATGTAACAACCCACTAAAGCAATCAGCGCTGGGCAACTGGGTTTATACTGGACGAAGTGCACACTTCCGGAGCTGGTATGTCGATCAATCAATTATTTTTACCGGTTGCACTGCTGTGCGCTGTCGCGTGCGCTGCCTGTGACAAA
>DKNB01000041.1:4408-16823 GCA_002470125.1 Gallionellales bacterium UBA7399
CACTTTGAGCTTCTCAGCGAGGACGACCAGGCCGATCCAAAAACGGCCACCATTGTTGCGCAAAAGCTAGTCGACGCAAAGGTGAACGGGGTTGTTGGCCACTTTAATTCTGGTACCTCCATCCCGGCCTCCAAAATTTACAGCGATAATGGCATCCCCCAAATATCGCCTTCTGCAACGGCGGTAAGCTACACAGCCCAAAACATAAAGACCGCCTTTCGCGTAATCGCAAATGACAGCCAGCAGGGCAAGGCCCTTGGCGAATTCTCAACGAACACCCTGGCCGCAAAGAGGATAGCGGTAATAGATGACCGCTCTGCCTACGGCCAGGGACTGGCCGATGAATTTATAAAATCCATACAGGCGAGTGGTGCACAGATCGTAGCGCGTGAGTTCACCACCGACAAGGCGATAGACTTCACTGCGGTGCTGACCTCCATCAAGAGCAAGCGTCCCGACCTGCTATTTTTTGGCGGGATAGACACGCAGGGCGTACCCATGGTCAAGCAGCTCAAGGCGCTGGGTTTGAATGTTAAGTTTGTCATGGGCGATGGTGGTCAAACGCCCAAGTTGCTTGACTTGGCAGGCAGTGCCGCCGAGGGGGTCTATGCGTCGCTACCCGGCAGACCGCTAGAGAAGATGCCAAGCGGTCAAAGCTTCGCACAACGCTATGAAGCAAAGTACAAGCAACACATCCAGCTATATGCCCCCTACTGCTACGATGCTGTGAACGTGATGATCGCTGCAATGCAGAAGGCCGACTCGATCGACCCAGCCAAATATCTACCAGAACTGGCCAAAATTACCCACGGTGGCGTGACTGCGAGCATCTCCTTCGATCCAAAGGGGGACATCAAGAACGGGGTAGTGACGCTATATCAAGTACAGAGCGGCAAGTGGCATCCGCTGTAGACTACCGATGCAGCGGCCTTAACACCAGCGCACTAACTCGGGATCTAATCTGAGGAGCATACCAAGACGCTGCGTGTCATTTTTTATTTACGGATAAATTTGGATACATTCTTTCAGCAAATTATCAATGGTCTCGTACAGGGCAGCGTCTACGCCATGGTGGCTCTGGGCTATACCATGGTGTATGGGATTCTTGGCCTGATTAATTTTGCACACGGCGAGGTGGTCATGGTGGGTGCCATGGTTGCTCTGTCAGTGATTCAATTGTCGATCAGCTATGGCCTGCCCCCCATTCTGGCATTGCTAATCGGCCTGATGGTTTCGATTGCGGCATGCATGGCCCTGGGTTACAGCATCGAGCGTGTAGCCTACCGTCCATTGCGTAAGGCTCCACGCCTGGCCCCACTGATCACCGCCATCGGCGTGTCCATGGTGTTGCAAACGCTGGCGATGATCATATGGGGACGTGAGTACCACGCCTTTCCATCCCTACTACCCAACGGCTCACATATCCTATTTGGCGCCATTATCACCGAGGTACAGATTCTTATTATCTTAGTGGCGCTGGCAATGATGGGGGGGCTGCTATTACTGGTGCACCGCACCCGTCTAGGTCGAGCCATGCGCGCCGTGGCAGAGGATCCGTCCATTGCAACCTTGATGGGGGTAAATACTAACAGCGTCATATCCACCACCTTTATGCTGGGTTCGGCATTGGCCGCAACGGCGGGGGTCATGATCAGCGCAAATTATGGTATCGCGCACTACTACATGGGCTCCGTTTTAGGACTCAAGGCCTTCACTGCGGCCGTATTGGGTGGCATTGGCAACATGTACGGGGCCATGGTGGGCGGTCTACTATTGGGGTTAATTGAAAGCCTGGGGGCGGGTTACATTGGCGACCTAAGTGGCGGCTTTCTTGGCAGCCACTACCAGGACGTATTCTCTTTTTTTGTGCTGATCTCGGTACTAATCTTCCGCCCATCAGGGCTACTGGGGGAACGCGTTGCGGAACGCTCTTAGGCGCCTACTGGGCATGAGGCAGCGTGACACGTGGCTGGTGCTTGTCGTGCTGGCCATTGGACTGCTGGCGCTACCATTCATGACTGACGCACTCCTTGGGCGTGGCTGGGTGCGCATACTGGACTTTACGTTGCTCTACATCATGCTGGCGTTAGGGCTAAACATCGTAGTCGGCTATGCCGGCCTCCTTGACCTTGGCTATATCGCCTTCTTTGCCGTAGGTGCGTACTGTTACGCCCTGCTTGGCTCGCCCCAACTTGGCCTGCACTTTCCATTCTGGGTTATCCTGCCGCTGAGTGCGCTCTTAGCGTGCCTGTTTGGTGTGCTGCTAGGCGCACCAACCCTGCGATTGCGGGGTGACTACCTGGCCATTGTCACCCTTGGGTTTGGTGAAATAATTCGCATCTTTCTTAATAACCTGAACTCGCCAATTAATATCACCAATGGCCCCCAGGGCATTGGCATGATAGATCCCATTCATTTGGGTTCGTTCTCATTGGGCAGTACGCATGAACTATTTGGGCTCACCCTTCCCCCGGTGCACCTACATTACTATCTGTTTCTCTTTTTTACGCTGCTGGTTATTTTTGTCTCACTACGCCTAGAGGGCTCTCGCATTGGTCGTGCTTGGATGGCAATTCGCGAAGACGAGATAGCGGCCAAGGCAATGGGCATAAACACTCGCAACATAAAGTTGCTTGCGTTTGCCATGGGAGCAACATTTGGTGGGCTGGCGGGGGGGTTGTTTGCTGGATTCCAAGGCTTTGTCAGCCCAGAAAGTTTCGGCCTGGCTGAGTCCATCACGGTACTTTGCATGGTGGTCCTGGGTGGCATGGGCAATATCAGTGGTGTCCTTTTGGGATGCCTGTTGCTGGTGGTGCTGCCCGAGGTCTTACGTCACGGATCAGGGCCGGCACAACAACTTCTGTTCGGCAGGTCCTTTGTCGATCCGGAAAGCTTGCGCATGCTGCTATTTGGATTGGCACTCATTGTAGTTATGCTGTGGCGACCCGCAGGACTGTGGCCGTCCAGACAGCATCGATCTGAGCTAACCGCGAAAGACAATCTCACCAAGTCGTCACGGGATGACCGCACATGATGACTTCCGCTAAGCCGCACGCACCCCTGCTCGAACTGTCTGACATTGGGAAAAGTTTTGGCGGCCTGTCTGCCTTAAGCGATATCTCACTCCACATTAGACGTGGTGAAATATATGGCCTGATTGGACCCAACGGGGCAGGCAAGACGACGCTCTTCAATATTCTAACTGGACTGTATAGGGCGGATGGTGGGCGCTTTACATTTGACAACACAGAGTATGGTGGGCACTGTAAATCACACACGCTCGCACGGGCAGGGATCGCTCGTACATTTCAAAATATCCGCCTGTTCTCCAACATGACCGCACTAGAAAACGTCATGGTCGGACGCCATTTGCGTACCCGTAGTGGTATCTGGGGTGCACTAACCCGCAACGCAGCAACGCGCGCAGAGGAACGTGAAACCCTACAACGTGCGCGTGAGCTGTTGAGCTATGTTGGTATCAATCGTCCACATCAGACCCTGGCAAAGAATCTCTCCTACGGTGAGCAGCGCAGGCTAGAGATTGCCCGTGCGTTAGCAACAGACCCCAAGCTAATTGCACTGGATGAGCCAGTGGCAGGAATGAATTCCACCGAAACAGACAGCCTAAAAAAATTATTACGGGACATACGTGCCGGCGGCACCACGGTGCTGATCATTGAGCACGACGTCAAGCTCATCCTCAGCCTATGTGATCGTGTGGCGGTCCTAGATCAAGGCAAAAAAATTGCCGAGGACACACCCGATCAAATTAAATGCAATTCGGCCGTGATCTCGGCTTATTTTGGTATAGAGCCCGCCGCTTACGAACAAAACTCAACGAAGCTGCCGACAGCCCGCCTTCCCGATCAAGCAAACCATGACCACCCCTGAATTAAAATCACTGCTGCACGTGCGCAACCTAAAGATGTCTTATGGCGGCATCCAGGCACTGCGTGGTGTAGATCTCGATGTGGCGCATGGTGAGCTAATCGCGCTCATCGGAAGCAATGGCGCAGGAAAAACCACACTGCTCAAGGTATTGGCCGGCTTGCTGCAGCCGGCAAGTGGCACGGTACACTACCGTGGCACGCCCTTAATGCATCACGCCGCACACCAGCTGGTACAGGAGGGACTAACATTGGTACCGGAAGGCCGTGGCATATTTGCACGCCTGACGGTCAAAGAAAATTTACAGATGGGATCTTACTGTCGCAGTGACGAGCCATCCATCGATCGCGACATGCAGAACGTGTATGAACTATTCCCGCGCCTATTCGAACGCCACAAGCAGCTGGCTGGGACGCTGTCCGGCGGCGAACAACAGATGCTGGCGCTTGGGCGCGCACTGATGAGTCGACCCACGCTACTGATGCTAGACGAGCCCAGCATGGGGCTGGCACCCATGATGGTCACGAAAATTTTCGAGACCATTCAAGAAATTTCTGCGCGGGGCGTTTCAATTTTATTGGTAGAGCAAAATGCCAAGCTTGCTCTTGAGGTGGCACAGCGCGGCTACGTTCTAGAGAACGGCCTCATCACATCATCCGACAGCGCCGCCAAGCTTCTAGTGAGCCCTGCCGTGCGTCAGGCCTACATGGGCAGCTAGCTCGGCACACTCGACGTCTTTTTCGATCGCACCCTAGGTGGCCCTATACTTTTAAATTCCACTTGTAGCCAAATTCATCGTTTCCGGTTTCTTTTGGTACCACCTTATTGGGCGCATGCGGGGAGGCGGGCAGGGGCTCCTCCACAATGGGCCCCTCTTTGGTCAAAAGAAACACGACTGGCTCTGGCCTGTCGTCCTGAGTAGACGAGTACAGCTGGGGGGCATTTGCCCGAGTATCTGGATTTAAAAAACGAGCCCCGTCCGCGTCCTTCAGTATTTCAAGGTACTTCTTCCTGGCCTCCCAGCTTGGCATCGGATCATCATTCTGCTTAACCTCTTTGCTGCTTGATACAACAAAGCCGCCGCCCTCCACCTGACCCAACGCCTTGAGTGCGCTCTCGGAGTATTCGTACTGGCCCTTATTATTCTTACGCGCCACAGCATCGATAGAACAGTGGTGCGGCGCAAGCAGGACATGCCAACTCAACTTATCCGTGGCGTCCTTGCAGCTCTGCCAGACACGATCCCAAACATCAACGGTCGCATCCGCTCCCAGCATAATACGATTCACTCCACCAAAGACCTTGATCGTCCAGCGCACAATCAGGCCGCCGTCTGCCGCCCCATCCTGGGCCTTGGCGGGAGAAATTATTTGCGCCTCAATGTTTCTCGAAAAGGCTTTAACCATGCCAGATGGTGATGCTGCCTCCAGCGTGGTAATCCTGTTGCCATTTAGCTCCGACTCTTTGCTGCCCTGAAGATCCAGCCTGCGCCTTATTTCCTGGAATAACGACACCGACTCATCGGACTCATGCTTCTTAGTCAGAAAATCAGGGTGCATCCAAATTTCTTCAACCAGGATTATCTTGTCATCCTCTCGTGGCCTGTCCTCAAACTCGGCAGGGTCACCGCAATAAAAAAGTTTGTCGAAGCCCGTGATATTATTTTTGTCTGGGTGAGTCAAAACCAAAAGTGACAGACGATATTCTCGATTGCTCCGGTAACTGGATTGATAGCAGGCATACTGAAGGTCGAGAGCAAAATCGTAGTAAATCCATTGAAACGGTTGCGACGCCTCCTCGTGCCCAAGTGTTGCAGCGTTCCCCATTTGACCATTAACATCAATGGAACTCCTAAAGCGATCCGTATGTCTTTCGCAGCGATAGTTAACATCGACAAGTATCGCCTTGTCGTTGGCCTCAATTAGGGTGGTGTCCCCATTGCCAACCGGGAAGAAGGTAACGCGATTAATAGACATCAATTGCCTCTCTCAATTTTGTAAAATTGTTTGGTACCACAATCGCACATTATACTTAACTTACCCCGCGAATATGGAGGCATATTGGCGAAAATCAAGCAGAAAATACACATCCAACCAAAAGTGGTATTGTCGGCTTTTGCGCAATACCTGAGGCAATATCGCAAACCTCATTGGTTCGGCTTTGAAATTTAGACTAGCGCGGACGCCACAGCCTCAGGAGTCAATAAAGGCCGATATCTGTTGCAGTGCTCGTTCTGTTGCACCACGATTGGCCTCAACAAAGTTGAGCCCCGCCTGACCAATTCTTGCCAGCCGCTCGGGATTGGAGAATAAATCTTTCAGAGCCTCTGCAAGGTCGGTTGAATTTTGTACACGCACCGCCGCGCCACCTTCAACAGCAAGCTGGCTGGCCTGTGCAAAGTTGTACGTATGGGGGCCGATGATTACTGGCTTGCCCACAGCGCAAGCTTCGATAAAATTTTGTCCTCCGAATGGCAATAGGCTCCCGCCAACAAAAGCGAGGTCGCAGGCGGCGTAGTAAGCGAACATCTCCCCCATGCTATCGCCCAGCACCACTTGCGTATCAGACTTAATAGGTTGGCACTCACTTCTGCGTTGAAAGCGAATCTCCTGCCGAGTGAGCAGGTCCGCCACATCGGCAAAGCGCTGTGGGTGACGTGGCACGATAACGGTCAGAAGGCCGGGGATGTCAGCCCGTTTGAGCATGGGCAACAGCAACGCCTCCTCGCCAACGCGTGTACTGGCCAACAAAAAAATATTTCTACTCTGCCCGAACTGGGTGCGCAAGCTCGCGCCCAGATCCAACATTCCCTGTGGTGGCTGAATATCAAATTTTATATTACCCATCACGGATACGTTGCTGGCACCTAACTCAGTTATGCGCCCAGCATCTGTCACATTCTGTGCGGAGATCATGCTCAGCTCATTCAGGCCCAGTCTCATCAGATCTTGGTGGCGTGCATAGCGTGTCGCAGATTTTTCAGATAGCCGCGCGTTCAGTAACAGCAACGGTATCTGCATGGTGTGGCATTCGTGGATCAGATTAAACCAGATCTCTGTTTCCATCAATACGCCGATACGTGGGCGGAAGTGCTTTAGAAAGCGATCGACGGCAAACGGATAATCGTAGGGTAGGTAGGCTCGCAAAACATCACTGCCGTACAACTGCTCACTGGCTGCGCGGCCTGTTGGGGTGGTGTTCGTCAGCAACAATTGGTACTGGGGATATCTCTCCTGCAGGTGCTGCACGAGCCTAGCCGCTGCGCGAGTTTCGCCCACCGACACGGTGTGTATCCATATTAGTGGCCTGGCTCCACTCCTGCAATAATACCCGAAGCGTTCGCCCACATGCTGCAGGTATTCACGTTGCTTGCGTGCACGCCAGAGCAAGTGTAGTGCGACGTATGGCAAGAGAAGCCACAAAAGTATGGTGTAAGTCCTACGAGGATTCAACACGATAAAGTCGCATGCTGCATGTGTAGGATTGACGCGGTGGCCGAAACAATTCCTCTCCATGGCCGCCGCACAAAAGAGGGGCTGCCATATCCGTTGATTGGGCTCAATGAAGCAGTCCGCCTATGGCTACGATTTGTTATAAATTTCAGCTCCTTGTTCTATAAACTCAGCCGCTTTTTGTTCCATCCCTTTTTGCAAGGCAGCCTGCTCATTGATGCCCTGGCTGGTCGCGTAATCACGCACCTCCTGCGAGATCTTCATCGAACAAAAATGAGGTCCGCACATAGAGCAGAAGTGTGCAACCTTGGCGGAATCCTTGGGTAACGTTTCATCATGAAATGCACGTGCCTTATCGGGATCAAGACCAAGATTAAACTGATCCTCCCAGCGAAATTCAAAACGCGCCTTAGATAGTGCGTTGTCGCGAATCTGTGCACCTGGGTGCCCCTTGGCAAGATCGGCAGCATGGGCGGCAAGCTTGTAAGTGATGACCCCTTCCTTAACGTCATCCTTGTTGGGTAGCCCGAGGTGCTCCTTGGGGGTTACGTAGCACAACATCGCCGTGCCATACCAACCAATCATCGCCGCCCCTATGCCCGAGGTAATATGATCATAGCCTGGCGCAATATCGGTAGTGAGTGGTCCCAACGTATAGAATGGCGCTTCGTGGCATTGCTCCAACTGTAGCTCCATGTTCTCTTTTATCATGTGCATGGGCACATGGCCAGGGCCCTCGATCATCACCTGCACGTCATGCTTCCACGCAATTTTTGTTAGCTCGCCCAGGGTCTTTAATTCGCCTAGCTGCGCCTCATCGTTGGCATCAAAAATCGAGCCTGGACGCAGGCCGTCACCAAGACTAAAGCTAACGTCATATGCCTTCATAATCTCGCATATATCTTCGAAGTGCTCGTACAAGAAAGACTCTTTATGGTGAGCCAGGCACCACTTGGCCATGATTGAGCCACCGCGCGATACAATGCCAGTCATGCGATTAGCGGTTAATGGCACGTACCGCAACAAGACACCTGCATGGATTGTAAAATAATCGACGCCTTGTTCTGCCTGTTCAATAAGCGTGTCGCGATAGATTTCCCAGGTTAGGTTTTCGGCCTTACCGTCAACCTTCTCCAGCGCCTGATAAATTGGAACTGTACCGATTGGGACGGGCGAGTTGCGAATGATCCACTCACGCGTCTCATGAATATGCTTGCCCGTGGAGAGATCCATCACGTTATCGGCACCCCAACGAATTGCCCAGGTGAGCTTTTCAACCTCCTCACCAATGCTTGATGTGACAGCCGAGTTACCAATATTGGCGTTTATTTTCACCAAGAAATTGCGCCCTATAATCATGGGTTCAACCTCGGGATGATTGATATTGGCAGGAATAATGGCGCGGCCACAGGCAACCTCGGCACGTACGAACTCTGGGGTAATCTCCTCTGGAATACTGGCACCAAAAGACTGGCCGGGATGCTGACGACCCATAATAGTAGCCAGCTTGTCACCCCGGGGGCCGGACTCCCTGAGCTCCTCGAGGTACTCCTTGCGGCGCAAGTTTTCACGAATCGCGACGAACTCCATCTCTGGCGTAATGATGCCCAGACGGGCATAGTGCATCTGGGTAACATTGGCACCCGCTTTTGCGCGACGCGGATTGCGGGGCAAGTTGAAGCGTAATTCGGTCAGTTCCGGGTCACCCAATCGTTCGATACCGTATTTCGAGGTTGGGCCAGACAACTCGACAGTGTCATCACGTTCATCAATCCAGGGAGTGCGTGGTGTCGACAACCCAGAACGGATATCTATGTTGGCAGCTGGATCCGTATAGGGGCCGGAGCAATCATAGACATAGATTGGCGGGTTTTTTTCTGCATTCATGTTGGCTGGCGTATCAGACTGAGATATCTGACGCATGGGCACCCGGATGTCTGGGCGTGACCCCTCAATATAAATTTTATGCGAATTTGGAAAGGGCTGAATCGCCGCGCTGTCAACATGCGCGACATGATTTAAAAACTTCGGGCTGGCATTTATGATGGTCTGCTCCAAGAAATAGGGGCATCAATCATTAGCAGCAACTGACGCTTCCCTACGACGGCATTATCCGTACAGGTTCAAAGGGTATGTCTCACCTCGCCACATTCACGACGAGGACCCCCACGTAAAAGAGCAAACTACTGCAAATGGGGTGAGAAAGCANNAAAGCAAGCCGAGCACCGGCAGGGCGTTTAATATAACGGTGTTGTTATTTGAAATAATGTATTCTTTTGTTGTGCGTGATTCGGTATACGACCATCAATGATGTCACCTCAATTGTTTTATAATTTAAAAATAAAATCATGAAGATAAAAAAAGTTGGCGCCCCCACAAAGCAATCCGAGATTAAATTTATCGTTACCCTGGACGAGGCCAGGGTGCCAGAAAAAATTGAATGGAGCGCGTCCGACATCCAAGAACAAACCACAACCAAGGCGTTTACGATTGCCATTTGGGATGCTCACGAAAACAACACGCTGCGCATGAATCTGTGGACCAAAGGTATGCTCAAGGAAGAGATGTGCAAATTTTATCATCAAAGCTTTTTATTTATGGCGGATAATTTTGAGCGCGCCACTGGAGACATCGAGACTTCAAGGGCAATGAGAGACTTTGCCCAAAAGCTGGGTGAGAAAATGAACCTGGTCACGGAAAATAAATTTGCTGCATTTAAGAATGCTTAACGCGGGCGGCGTGCATCGTCTAGCTGCAGCACCGACACAATCAAAAAGAATATTGCATCTAGTGTGTTGCACATATCGCATATAATATTCTCTTGTTTCTGCGGTACTTGAGTTAGGCTTGCAGGGCAACATCTGCGCTGATTGCCACCAAATGTGTATCACGCATGACCATGCAGTACGGGCCGAATATTCAATACAAACGCCCCAAAGAGTGACCGCATCAAACTTTCAATCAACCTAACATTGGGGGCTAGCCAAACATGACGCAATCTGAAATAAGCTTTTCAATCTCTCTTGACGAGAACATGGTCGCAGAGAAAATAAACTGGAGCGCCTCTGACGCAAAACAAAACAATACAAGCAAGGGCGTGATGATTTCAGTTTGGGACACAAAAGAAAACAACACAATGCGCATTGATTTCTGGACCAAAGACATGATGGTCAATGAGATGTGTCAATTTTATCATCAGACCTTTTTGTCAATGGCCGATACGTTTGAGCGCGCCACCGGGGAGGCGGAGGCGGCGAAGTCTATTCGTAACTTTGCTCAGCAATTTGGCGAAAAGGTTAATCTCTTCGCCACAAAAAAGTTTGATGCTTAGCGCTATCTCCTTGCAAGCGACATTCTCTTCATTTAACCACGATACAACAACCACAGAAAGATCCAATGAAAACAATCGGTGAACTTAAGCAGGCTCTCGAAGGTATACCAGATGACCGCATACTCAAGGCGCAGGTAATGGCCAAGGACGGTGGTGCATGGACATTAAGCCTTGAGCTCTGCGCTTCGGTACCCGCCGACTCAAGCATGCCTCCCGGTGGCATCATGGCGATGCTAAAGCTGACCCATCCCGACTTAGAAACTATGCCAGAATGGCCGGCACCCGCATAACGACGTGACCACTCTCATGGATTACGCCCAGCTCATTTCAGCCCTTATCTTGGGCATCGTCGAGGGGTTGACCGAATTTATTCCTGTGTCCAGCACGGGTCACCTGATTATTATTGGTGACCTTCTCAACTTTGGCGACACGCGCGACAAGGTATTTATGATCGTAATCCAACTGGGCGCGATTTTTGCGGTGATGTGGGAATTCAGAGTTAAGTTATCAACAGTGTTACGCGGCCTTGTGATGCGCGAGCCTGCCGCATTACGCTTCACGGGTAATGTGTTGGTGGCGCTACTGCCCGCAGTCGGGCTTGGGTTGCTGTTTTATCATGGAATTAAGACTTATCTCTTTAATCCCTACACAGTAGCACTGGCGCTTATCCTCGGAGGATTGGCCATTCTATGGGTAGAGAAAAAAGTGTTGCGCCCGCACATCAAAAGCATTGAAGACCTGTGCTGGCAGGACGCACTGAAGGTTGGGTTTGCCCAATCGGTATCCATGTTTCCTGGCGTTTCACGATCTGGCGCAACCATTATGGGTGGAATGATTTTTGGACTTGACCGTCGATCTGCGACTGAATTCTCTTTCTTTCTTGCCATCCCCACCATGTTTGGAGCCACCTTTCTCGATCTCTACAAGAGCTGGGATTTCTTAGTGGCGGCCGACCTGCCAATATTTGTCGTAGGTTTTGTGGCCGCATTTTTCAGCGCATGCTTAGCTATAGAGGGCTTACTTAAATTTATTTCCAACCATACGTTTGTAGGATTTGCGTGGTATCGAATTGCGTTTGGCGTTCTTGTCTTGGGTAGTGCATACAGCGGCCTTATTCAGTGGTAGACCAAACCACCAACCCCAGCAAATAGACTGTTCGTTGATTTTTCATGGCAAGCCCCCCAGGGGACGGGGGGCTTGCCATTAACTACGTTAGTTATCAGCTAAATACAGCGGGCAGGCCACAATAAAGCACACATTTAAATCCATTTGTCTTGTGAATATGGCAAAATGCTCACTATCGACGCTGGCAATAAAGCGAGGTGCTCGCGTAACCTCGGCCCNNCCAAGTTTATACTTAACCCTTTATTCCAGTTTATTTTTGGTTTGATCATTACTATTAACGGAGAGAATTGCTATGTCAAAGTCGGCTGCCGATGTGCTTAAATTACTCAAAGACAGTGAAGTTAAGTTCGTTGACCTACGCTTCACCGATACCCGAGGCAAGGAACAGCACGTTTCAATTCCAGCGCATGTGGTATCGGACAGCGACGATTGGTTTAAATCTGGTCACGCCTTCGATGGCTCCTCTATCGCCGGCTGGAAAGGTATACAGGCATCCGACATGTTGCTGATGGCCGATCCAACATCAGCATTTCTTGATCCATTTATGGATGAAACCACACTAGTAATGACCTGCGACGTGGTGGAACCATCTGATGGCAAAGGCTACGATCGCGATCCG
>DKNB01000041.1:16872-17184 GCA_002470125.1 Gallionellales bacterium UBA7399
GCCTGAATTTTTCATCTTTGATTCGGTTAACTGGCAAGTCGATATGTCCGGTTGCTTTTGCAAGGTAAACTCAGAAGAAGCGGCCTGGTCATCCGCAGAAAAATTTGATAACGGGAATACTGGTCATCGGCCCACGGTCAAGGGTGGCTACTTTCCGGTACCTCCAGTCGACTCCCTACATGACATACGCTCTGCGATGTGTTTAATACTGGAGGAAATCGGCGTCCCTGTCGAGGTTCACCATCATGAGGTAGCAACCGCTGGTCAGTGCGAAATAGGCACTCGCTTTGACAGTCTGGTGCGTCGCGCAGA
>DKNB01000041.1:17253-49917 GCA_002470125.1 Gallionellales bacterium UBA7399
ACAACGGCTCGGGCATGCACGTCCATCAATCCATCTGGAAGGATGGCAAGAACCTATTTGCCGGTAATGGCTACGCTGGACTGTCAGAGTTCGCACTGTATTATATTGGTGGGATTATCAAGCATGCCCGTGCACTTAATGCCATCACCAACCCAGGAACGAATTCCTACAAGCGTCTAGTTCCGGGCTTCGAGGCGCCCGTCAAGTTAGCGTACTCGGCACGAAATCGATCTGCCTCGATTCGTATTCCATTTGTTCAGGGCGACAAGGCTCGCCGTATTGAGGTGCGCTTCCCTGACCCAACCGCCAACTCCTACCTGGCTTTCACCGCCATGATGATGGCCGGGCTGGATGGCATACAAAACAAAATTCATCCTGGCGATCCAGCGGACAAAAACCTATACGACCTGTCACCCGAAGAGGATGCGAAAATTCCGACCGTTTGCTCTAGTCTCGAGCAGGCCCTGGAAGCGCTAGATAAAGATCGTGAATTTCTAACTCGTGGGGGGGTGTTCTCAGATGACTTTATCAATGCCTTCATTGACCTAAAAATGGAAGAGGTTACCCGTTACCGCATGACCACCCATCCGGTAGAGTTCGACATGTATTACAGTCTGTAGGCACAGGCTGGCGCACTGCCGCTCATGGGCGACGAGCTCCTGAGCGCAGCCGCTCTATATTTTTCAGTATTTATGAGGTTGCGTTTCGAGGTGACCCTAAATTAATCTGTCTGAGGGGGCGCCCTGTCATCAGAGAGCCCACCGCCAGTCAATTCTGGTAGGCGGCTTGCAAGCACCTTGTCTATTCTTTTTCCATCTAAATCAACCACCTCAAATCTCCACTGCTCCCATGTCACAACGTCAGCAACCTTGGCCACACGCCCAAGCAGCCACATCACCATCCCGCTAAGTGTGTGGTACTGGCCCTTGTCCTCCTCAGGAACCAACTTTAGCTCTAGCTGATCCTTCAGCTCTGGCACCGGAATCATTCCATCCAATAGCCACGAGCCATCCTCGCGCTGGACCGCCCAAGAGTCCTCAACATCAGACGGCTTGAATTCACCGGTAACCGCTTCCAATACATCCTGCAGAGTAACCAGGCCCTGAACCTCACCGTACTCATCAATCACAAAAACCATATGGGTGTCTGACCCCTGGAATTGTGCAAGGAGCTCCAGCCCAGTGAGTGACTCAGTTACAAAGGCGCACTGATGTAGTTGCGCGGTCAGATCCGGTTGTCCGCCACTAAAGGTTTGATTAAACAATTGTTTGAGGGTGGCCACCCCCAAAAGGTTACTCAGATCGCCTCGGCAAACCGGAAAGCGTGAGTGGTCTGATTTCGCTATGCGCAAGAGGTTGGCCTCGAGCGGCTGATTAATATCCAGATACACGATGTCCGCTCGAGGAATCATCAGAGAGCCGACCTGACGTTCGTCTAAACGAAAAACGTTGCGAACCATGGCGTGCTCATGCTCTTCAATAATGCCAGCCTCGGAGCCCTCTTCAAGTATTGCATGAATCTCTTCTTCCGTTACGCTGGGCTCTACTTGCTGACCCTTGCCAATCATCCTTAAAATAAAATGAGTGGAAATGGATAGTAGCCGCACAAACGGATGTGTAACTATCGCTAAAATATGTATTGGCCTTGCCACCAAGCGCGCAATGCCTTCCGGATTAAATTGAGCAATACGCTTAGGTACCAGCTCTCCAATGACAATGGACAGGTAGGTAATTACAATGACGACCAGGGCGGTGGCGCCTAGCTCACTTGCACCCTTGGCAATGCCAAACGTCTGTAACCACGTTGCAAATGGGCTGGCGAACACAGCCTCGCCAACGATTCCGTTTAAAATACCGATCGAGGTAATGCCAATCTGGATAGTGGAAAGAAACCGTGTTGGATCTTCACCAAGACGTATTGCCAGCTCAGCCGAGGCATCGCCATCTGTGGCAAGGCGTGCCAACCTAGCATGCCTAGCAGTCACGAGGGCGATCTCTGACATGGCGAAAATGCCATTCAATAGAACTAAAATTATTAAGAAGAGTGTGCTCATACAGTTAACTAGAGGGGTGGCGATGGGTGCATCTTACAATGCGCCAAGAATAAAGCTCCAGCGACAAGGGGCAAACGAAGGGCGGAATGAGCTTCTCTGCGAGAAGAGTCTCACCGTTCACGGTGAATCCACTAATTGCAGTGGGGATTATATGCGCGAGCAAGCAATTAATACTCATAGGGCGAGAGACACTCCCGCACACCTGTCGGTTTATGCTGATGGAAGTATAATACCAGAGGCCACAATAATTTACTGCTAACTTGATTTGTATGTCTCGTGGCTCAATTGATTCTGACTATAGAGTGCGACACCTGGAATAGCTCACAATCCTCGAGGCGAACCGCAGAAAGCTTGCCTCCCCAAACACAGCCACTATCGAGAGCAATAATTTGGGGTGTGATTTTCAACCCCAACGCTGACCAGTGCCCGCAGACCACTGTGGCATTGACGCTAGCACGCCCCGGTACGTCAAACCACGGCATGTATCCATCGGGCGCGTGATGCGCCCCATCTTTAAATCCAAATTCCATCTCGCCCCGCAAGGTGCAGACACGCATACGCGTACAGGCATTGACAATTACACGCAGGCGATCGTACCCACTGAGATCGTCACTCCAATGAGTTGGATCATTTCCATAAATGTGCGCAAGAAAATCTTGATAGTGACTATCGCGCAATTTGGCCTCTACTTCATGCGCCAACCGCTGTGCCTGAAGAACAGTCCAGCTTGGCAGCAGGCCTGCGTGCACCAACACAAAGTTATCTTTAATGTACAGCAGGCGCTGCGCACGCAACCATGTCAACAACTCAAATCGGTCTGGCGCATTAAGAACGTCATGGAATGTATCGCTATGATGTGATTTGACAACGCCCTCCGCTACCGCCAACAAGTGCAGGTCGTGATTGCCCAATACAACAATCACAGCCTCCCCAAGCGACCTCAGCAAACGCAACACACCGACCGAATCAGGCCCACGATTCACCAGGTCACCCACCAACCATAGTTTATCTATCGCTGGATCAAATTGTATTTTCTCCAGCAGCCGCAAAAGCTCGGCATGACACCCTTGTATATCACCTATTGCGTAGGTTGCCATCGCTCTCGATCAGTTTCAATTTTCCACGCATTCCGCACATACAAGCAAGAGTGCAGCGGAAAAATACATTTATTGTGTGGATGCCTCTATACCGCAGTGAATCGCTGGATGATACTCTGGTATCCAGTTAGTCAGGGTCTGCCGAACCTCGGCATCACTCTGTGTGGCGTGCACATTAAGCCAGTGCAACAAATCTTCTAGCCATGCGGCATCCACGGTGCGCGCTTGTGCAATGCGCATCTTTACATGCGGCGTTGGCAGGGTGCATTCGTTGTCCGCCAATAACTCCTCATATAACTTCTCGCCAGGACGCAGACCAGTAAATTCAATTAAGATATCATCCATACTAAAGCCGGAAAGACGAATAAGGTCGCTCGCCAAATCAACAATTTTTACTGGGTCGCCCATATCCAGGACAAAGATTTCTCCACCCACGCCCATTAGGCCAGCCTGCAGCACTAACTGTGCCGCCTCTTCAATCGACATGAAGTATCGTGTAATATCTGGGTGCGTGACGGTAACTGGGCCACCCCTTGCAATCTGTTCACGAAATTTTGGGATGACGCTACCGGTGCTGCCCAAAACATTACCAAACCGCACAACAACAAAATTTGTTCCAGTGGGTTGTTGCAATCCCTGACAAACCATCTCCGCTAATCGCTTGCTCGCCCCCATGACATTGGTTGGATTGACCGCCTTATCGGTAGAAATCAATATAAACTTCTTCACATCATGACGCTGCGCGGCGGTAGCGACTGACCACGTGCCCAGCACATTGTTGCGAATCGCCTGCCAAGTGTTGTGATGCTCTAAGAGCGGAACATGCTTGTACGCCGCCGCATGAAAAACAACCGCGGGCTCATACTTAGAGAAAACTTGCTCGAGGCGAGCGACATCACGCACATCACCAATTAAAAACACCAAGCTAATTTCACTAAATTTTGAAGCTAGCTCCTGCTCCATCTTGTACAACGCAAGCTCACTCAACTCAAACATCACCAGGGTGCGCGGCCCAAATTCTATAATTTGACGACACAGCTCAGATCCAATTGATCCGCCCGCACCCGTTACAAGCACACACTTGTCGGCGAGCAGTTCATGTAGGCCGGCTGCATCTAGCTGTACCGAGGGGCGCCCCAGCAAGTCGTCTAGTTCCACGGCTCGCAATTGTGAAATGGTGGCATGCCCATCCAGAAGATCACCAAATGATGGCATTGTTAGCGCCGTAACGCCGGCTAGATTGCAAATCGTCATCGCACGCCTGCGCACCGCAGGCAAATCAGAGGGCATGGCAATAACAACCCGCTTTATATCCATGCGCTCTACCCATTGCGACAGGCTATCTAGCGCACCCAGCACTTTGATTCCATTAATAACGCGTCCGTGTCTAAGTGCGTTGTCATCCAAAAATCCCATCACCCGCCAATCACCGCTGGACGCAAGCTCCCTAGATAGGGTTGCGCCCATGTCGTTCGCACCCAATATCAGCACCCGATTTGTATGTGCCGCATGGTGGTTGTGCCAACCACGCATTTTCCAGAGACGGTAGGCAAACCGACTGCCGCCCATCATAAGCAACAAAATCGTCGGACCAATCACCAACACCGAACGGGGCACCAGCACATGCAGACGCATCATCCACAACGCCATGGCAACGCATGCTGTCGACAGCAGAATCGCCAAAAAAATTTGGCGCAGATCGTTCACACTGGCATAGCGCCACAGGCCACGATACAGGCCAAGGCGCCAAAAAATAACGCCCTGTAACGGCACCACCCAAATCAAGGTGCGCAGGATCTCGTCGATAAGAGATGGCGGCAGCTCAAAATTGAACCGCAACAGATACGCAAAAATCCAAGCGAGCGCTATTGCAACAAGGTCGTGCAACGTGACCAGCAGGGTGCGAAAATTCCTGATCACGCCGACGCCCTCAAGAAGGCCTTCCAGCGAAAGTCTAGTGTCAGCATCAATCCCGCATACACGATGCCCCACGACAAAAACAGAAGCCACGGCCATTGGGTAGATTGGCGCAAGCACCAGATAGCAGACACACCAACCATAAACATTAAAATATATCCGAACAGCGCAACATTACGGTGCCCCCATCCAATCCGCACAAGACGCTGGTAGTAATGCTCACGGTGAGCTTTAAGTATTTGTTCACGACACAGAATACGCTTCAGCAAGACAACGCTGGCATCTGCAATGAAGGGGAAAAAGACTAGCAGCGGGAACCACTCTGNNTGGCCACAGTCCCTGTTGCCAGCCCCACAGCCCCATGGCTGCGGCCAGAAAACCAAGCGGGATCGACCCCGCATCGCCCATAAACACCTGGGCCGGATAAAAGTTGTAGTACAGCATCCCCAGGCTAGCGGCAGCTATTGAAAAATTTAACATTGCCTGCGTGTCTTCGCCATGCATCAACGCCGCCACCCCGTACATCGTAAAACCAAAAAATGCCATTCCTCCAGCCAGACCATCCGATCCGTCCATGAAGTTAAATAAATTGATCATCCAAACCACACACAACAGCACAAGCATAGATACCAGGACGCCCTGTGTCCAAAAACCAGATCCAACAACAAGTATTGCTGCCCCAAAAATATGTGCAATAAGGCGCTGCCGTATTGGTAAACCACGTACATCATCCAAGAGAGAGACGGCAAACAAAATAATCAGGGGCAGTAACACCCACCAAACCAACGACATCAACATCAGCGCCCAGGCAGATAGCAGGCCGGCCATCAAGCCCACTCCGCCGATACGCGGGGTTGGGCTCTCGTGCAGTGAGCGCTCGTTAGGAATGTCTTGAATATTTTTATCTGCCTTACTGAACAGCATGATAGTAATTACCAGCATGGTAATTAGAGCGGCAATAAGTGGGGCATAATGCGACATAGGGAACTATTGCTCTATAGCCAAACATGGGTAATTGAAATACATAGTCTTCATATTATAATACACGTCACCCACACCGAATCGCTTAATGACCACGCCACGCTTCTATTGCCCTCAGATCCAGCATGCCACGACTGAATTTGAGCTGCCTCCAGCGGCAGCACACCACGCCAATCGAGTCTTACGTCTACGTGTCAATGATGAGGTGCGGCTGTTTGATGGAATAGGCAATGAATTTCTCGGCAACATTCGAACGATCAGCGACAGCCGGGTTGCCCTACAGGTATTACAGGTTAATACGATCAGCAGGGAGCCTCTATTGTGCATCACACTCGCACAGGCTCTGTGTAGCAACGAAAAGATTGACTGGGTGATGCAAAAGGCGACTGAACTTGGTGCCGTAGAGGTGCAACCTTTGCAAACTAAGCGCAGCATGAAAAAACTAACCGGCGAGCGAGCAGAAAAGCGTGTCCAGCACTGGGGGGGGGTCGCGATCGCGGCTTGTGAGCAGTGCGGCCGGAACACCCTACCCAAGATCCACCCCCCGCTAGAGTTCAGTGCGTGGTGTGCCACACTGGCAAACATACCCGACACAAAGTTTATTTTATTGCCCGAAGCAGTGACCACACTATCTCAGCAACCGAAGCCACAAGGGCCGGTAATTTTACTGATTGGGCCGGAGGGAGGGTTCAGTGCAGAGGAGACGCAGCTTGCCCAGCAGGTCGGCTTCACCCCTATTCGCCTAGGTGCGCGTATCTTGCGTACCGAAACGGCAGCAATGGCAGGTATGGCCGCTCTGCAAACTCTGTGGGGAGACTTTATTTAACTGGCCGCCGACAACGGCCATCCGCCCCCAGCTCGCTATCAGTGGCCAAAAAATGTAGGGCGCACATGGCTGCCCTAAAGATTCTACTGTCAGTCCTGAGTCGCTTTCGCACACTCGTCAATTAACCCAGTACCACAATAAAGCAACCCGCTATAGAGCTGAACTAGCGCAGCGCCGGCGTGCATTTTCTCTACTGCATCGCAGCCACTCATTATCCCCCCTACGCCGATAATGGGTATGGCACCCTGCAATGCTGCAGCAAGCTCACCAACAACAGCAGTCGATTTTTTACCCAGTGGCGCGCCACTAAGTCCGCCCACCTCAGCGCTTCCCACTAGATGCTCTAGGCCATTACGAGCCACAGTTGTATTGGTGGCGATGACGCCATCAATGTGATGTCGCTGCAGAAGCGCTGCCACCTGATGGACCTGATCACTGTCAAGATCGGGGGATATTTTTAATGCCAATGGGACATACCTTCCATGCAAGTCCGTCATTCTTGCCTGCTCTGCCTTAAGCTGTGAGAGTAACGCATCCAGTTCATCGCCCCGCTGCAATTGGCGTAAGTTTTTGGTATTAGGTGAAGAAATATTTATAGCAATATAGCTGGCGTGAGCATATACGCGTCGCAGTCCGATAAGGTAATCAGCAGCAGCATGGTCAATTGACGTATCCCTACCTTTGCCAATATTAATACCAAGAATGCCACTATACTTTGCTCGCTTTACGTTTTCGATGAGCGCATCTACACCATGGTTATTAAATCCCATGCGATTAATGACACCACGCACCTTGGTCAATCGAAATAAGCGTGGCCTTGGGCTGCCCCCTTGGGGGCTTGGTGTGACAGTCCCGATTTCAATAAATCCAAAACCAAGCGCAGCCAACGCGTCAATGTAATCACCATCCTTATCCAACCCCGCAGCTAGGCCAATTGGGTTGGGAAAGACCAGGCCCATCACCTTGCGTGGACTATCGGTCGGGCGCACAACAACCCGTGACAGCAAGCCAGAAAAATACGCCAGCTGCAACGCCTCAAGTGCAACGAAGTGAGCGGTCTCTGGTTTAAGAGCAAACAATAATGGTCGGATAAGTTGATACATATTAAAAGTTGCAAGCAGGGAGCGCTTGCCACTTGTTATGCACAAGTCCCTGTAGTGAACTAAAGTTAGTCTTGTATGTCATTTTTTTGCTCTCTTTGATCCAGTAACCCAAATACAGATAGTCTAATTTTAATTTTAGGCACGCATCAATTTGCCACAAAATACCATAAGTGCCAAGACTGGCTTTCGCCATGTTTGGTTCATAAAACGTATACACCGAAGACAGCCCATCGGTAAGGATATCAACAATACTTACCATGCGCAGCACTCCGCTATCGCGAAACTCAACCAGCATGGAATCGGTGTTACTTTGGAGCAAAAAATTTCGATATTGCTCACGGCCATCACCTTTCACATCACCATCAGGGTGGCGTATCATTTGGTAACGCCGGTACAAATCAAAATATTCATTTTTGTCGCTTAACCCATGCAGAGAGATCTCCATCCCCCCATGGCGCTGCCTGGATCGTCGCTGTGTTCGACTTGGTGAAAATAATGCAACATCAACACGCACTGGGATGCAGGCCCGACAAGAACTGCACTGTGGTCTATAGGTAAGTGTTCCGCTGCGACGAAAGCCGCATCGAACCAACTCTGAGTAAGCCCCCGGGACAGCCAAAAACTCGGGCGCAACGACCTGTGAGCATGCCAACCTGTCGGGTAGGTAGCTACAAACATACGGAGCTGTCAGATAGAGCTGTGCAGCTGATAGCGAGGTATCACGCAGCAAACTCATAATCAAATCGCCACCTAGGCGGCGAATCTGGGTAGCGTACTAATTCTTTTAAATCATTCATAAATTTTACACGTGGAATCTCACGCGCTCCAAGCGACGACAGATGCACCGTACTCAGCTGACAGTCAATCATGCCGTAATTCCAGCGCTGTAACTGCCTAGCCAGGTGAACAAGTGCAATCTTGGATGCATCGGTGACGTGACTGAACATGGACTCCCCATAAAACATCCGGCCAATACTGACGCCATAAAGTCCGCCCGCCAGGCGACCATTTATCCATGTCTCCACGGAGTGTGCCATCCCGACACGATGCAGCTGGACGTACGCCGCAATCATGTTGTCGTGTATCCACGTTCCCGCGTGCTGCCCACAACGTGGTGCAGCACAGGCACGCATGACCTGCTCAAAGGCGCTATCCGTACGAATCTCATAATTCTTGTTACGCAGAGCCTTGTGTAACGATCTAGAGACCTTGATCTCCTCCGGCACAATAACCATGCGCGAGCTTGGGCTCCACCAAAGAATCGGATCTCCAGCATTAAACCAAGGGAATACGCCTTGCCGATAAGCATCCAATAACCTGTGTACAGAAAGCTCTCCCCCCGAGGCCAGCAGACCATCTGGGGTTTTTAGTGCCTGATCTACGGGTGGGAATGGGGTGTCGATGCCTAACAATGTAATCATCTCTGTCGCAAGTCGGTATAAATAAAACAACTTCAATAACGTGCGTTGCAAAGGTTTGCAAATCCGGACTTAGACGCGCTCGATATTTAATTGTCGCTCCAGCCAAGTCCTGATATCGCACACCTCCTCTGCGCATACCGAGTGTGGCATGGCGTACTCATGCCATTCCACCTCATAATTTTGTTTTATCATTTCCTCGGCTGAGACCCTGCCCCGCTCATAGGGCACCACCCGATCATTACGCCCATGCGCCATAAAGATAGCGGTGTTCCGATTGGCTACGTCAGCCTCATCCGACAACGTCTCAGCCAGCGGAAGATAGGTGGACAGCGCCAAGATCCCACCCAAGCGAGCTGCGTGACGTAATCCGGTATGCAATGCGATGGCTCCGCCCTGTGAAAAGCCAGCAAGAAAAATTCTTCTCGGAGCGATACCACGTTGCACTTCTTGTGTAATAAGAGCTTCAATGGCCGCTTGTGACGCGCGAATACCCTGAGCATCTTGCTGCGCAACAATGCTAGCGGCGGCAATGTCATACCATGCCCGCATGACCAGGCCGCCGTTGATCGTGACTGGTTGCTTTGGCGCATGTGGGAAAATGTAACGCACCGCCATCTGAAGATCCAGTTCGTGCGCAATAGAAACAAAATCTTCTCCATCCGCACCCAGACCATGCAGCCAAATAATACTAGCCCCGGGGGACTCCCCGGTTTCAAGGGCAATGTGTGGCAGAACATCATCCATCATTTGTGCCATTTCATATTAAATGGCGTCCTAGTTACTCGGAAATCTGCAAGGCCTGCTCTGGTAAAATCTCACGCAACACTTGAAAAATCTCACGGTAGCTCTTTAACGGTTTTGCCAACTCCTTTTCTTTGATAGCGTTTCGAACCAACGCTCTCAGCCTTTGTGCATCTACCCCAGGATGATCGGCAAGCAACTCGGTCAGTGCCCCCTCACTCTCAAGAAGACGGTCCCTCCATCTGTCTAACTGATGCAGCCAGGCAATATGCTGGTGTGATTTTCCACCCCACTTTTCTAGCATGGCAACGATCGGGGCAACATCAACCTCACGCATCAGTCTACCGATATATTGCATCTGTCGTCTCTGCGCGCCAAATTTATTAATGCGCCTCATTTCAATGATTGCATCAACCAAGCGCTCCGGCAGGTCTATTTGCCTTAATTTGTCGAGACCAAGCCCCACCAGCCGCTCACCAATATCTTGCAGATCATGCATTTGTTGCTTAATTTTGGTCTTGCTGGGCGGCAGATCTAACTCTTCTGCATTATCATTGTTGCGATGCATAGGTGCGAAATTATAAATAGATGTTGTTATGATAGCGCTTTCCAATGAAAGCGTTTGCCTTATGAATGACATTACGTCACCCAAACATCGTTTTTCTCACTCCAGCGACACCCTGCAACAGATTGCACAGGACATGCTCACCTATGCCAGACAGCAGGGGGCGACCGCCTCCACGGCAGAGGTATCAGATGGTTTTGGGCAGACCATCACGGTCCGCCAGGGCGAAACAGAGACCATTGAATATAATCGTGACAAAGGCCTTGGTATTACAGTTTATATAGATCAACGACGTGGCAATGCCAGCACCTCGGATTTCTCACCACAGGCCATCCGCGACACCGTCAATGCCGCCCTCTCCATTGCTCGTCATACCGCAAGCGATAACTGTGCTGGGCTACCCGAGCAAAACATGCTGGCCACCGAGTTCCCTGACCTAGATCTATACCATCCCTGGTTATTAGACGTAGATGGTGCAATTCAACTAGCAAAAATCTGTGAGCAATCCGCATTTGATGCGGACAAACGAATAAACAATTCGGAGGGCGCCACGGTTAGCGTACACGAATCACAATTTGTATACGCTAACAGCTTGGGCTTTATCAGTGGCTATCCATCTTCCCGCCACAGCATCAGCTGTGCCGTCATTGCAGGCAAGGAGAGCGCCATGCAGCGCGATTACTGGTACAGCGAAGCGCGTGCAGCGAGCGATCTGATGACCGCAGAAAAAGTCGGCCAAATCGCCACGGAGCGAGCTGTGCGACGACTCAATAGCCGCAAACTTGACACCATGCAGGTGCCCGTTCTCTTTGAGGCACCAGTGGCGGCCACCCTGCTTGGTCATTTTGTTGGCGCAATCAGCGGTGGCAGCTTGTACCGCAAATCCTCTTTTTTGCCAGATCATCTTGGCAAGCAGGTATTCTCACCCAACATCTGCATCGATGACATACCGAGCATTCCACGTGGGCTTGCCAGTGGCGCATTTGATGACGAGGGTGTAAAAACACAATGCCGCACCATTGTTCTGGATGGCGTACTACAGGGCTATTTCCTTGGCACCTATTCTGCGCGCAAACTAGGCATGAAAACCACCGGCAACGCAGGTGGCAATCACAACCTTATCCTGCGTCCTGGTGAGCTCACGCTTAACGATCTCATAAAAAAAATGGGGCGCGGTCTGCTGGTTACCGAGCTACTTGGGCAGGGTGTTAATCATATTACTGGAGACTACTCACGTGGCGCCGCAGGATTTTGGGTGGAGCACGGCGAAATTCAATATCCAGTAGAGGAAATCACTATCGCCAGCAATTTGAAGGATATGTACACCCATATCGCAGCCTTGGGTAATGACTCCCTGGTTCAGGGATCTAGGCAATGCGGCTCTATTTTAATTGAGACCATGATGGTGGCAGGGCAATAACTACCAATACCCCACTCTGACATTATCCGAGATATCACGAACACAAAGCCCGAGTGGGCTGGCTATATTTTGATGCTTGACGTACTCACCTGACCCCATCGCTCTACCAGGGTATGGTCCACCCCCAAGTGATCAAGTATTCTGGCAACCACAAAATCCACCAGATCTTGCACACTTTTTGGATGGTAATAGAAGCCTGGATTGGGGGGTAAGATAGTGGCGCCGGCACGGCTCAGCCTAAGCATATTTTCTAAATGAATGGCAGATAATGGGGTTTCACGCGGCACCAAAATTAACGGTCGACCCTCCTTAAGCATGACGTCAGCTGCACGAGTAATTAGATCGTCACTTAATCCTGTCGAAACGGCGGCCAAGGTGCCCATAGTGCATGGGCATATCACCATTGCATCGCCCGGATTCGAGCCGGATGCCATCGGGGCAAACCAGTCATCCCGACCGAACACACGAAGCTCCCCACTAAATTTACCAAGTCGCTCGAGCAGGACTATTTCGGCATCCTGAGGACGACTCGGAAATACGAAATCTAACTCTTGTTTGGCAACAATTTGTGCCGCTTGAGAGTACACCAGGTGCACACGCTGACCGCCTTGAAGCAAACACTCAAGCAGGCGCATGGCATAGGGTAAGCCAGATGCGCCTGTTAACGCTAGGACAATGGTTTTCATATATTTTATTCCGTAACTTTTGATGCTTGTGGCTCAGCTGAAATACTCGGGCGGCGTGTCCCAATCAAGTTCTTCAACACACTAAAGTATGCCAACATACCGTCGCCAACGTCAGCACGGCAGCTCTTGCAGGCCGCCCAAAGACTATCATATGCCAATCAGTTCACGATGACGCAGCAAAACTTGCTGCGCTTTAAAATAACGGGCAAGCTTTTCCACCAAATACACAGAGCGATGCTGGCCACCCGTGCAGCCAATGGACACAGTCAGGTAGCTACGATTGTCCGCGACAAAACAGGGCAGCCAATCCTCAACAAAATTACGAATATCGTCAAACATTTTCTGCGCATTTTCATTATGCTCCAAAAATTCAATTACTGCCGCATCACGCCCAGTTAGCGGGCTTAGTGCGGGATCGTAGTGAGGATTTGGCAAGCACCGCACATCAAATACCAAGTCAGCATCGAGCGGGATACCTTTTTTGAAACCAAACGATTGGAACAATAGGGTCATACCCGAACGATCTACATCCTTAAAATCCTTAACCCAGGCACACAAGGCGTTGGCGCCCAACCCGCTGGTATCAATACGGTGGCCAATATTACTAATGTCAGCCAGCATTTCACGCTCAGCCTGTACACATTCAGGCAGAGTAAGGCCATCATTGAAGTGCATCGAGGACAGGGTGTCGCGAAGTGGATGGCGGCGGCGCGTCTCAGAGAAGCGCCTCACCAGCGTATCGGTTTGAGCATCAAGAAAGAGCAGGTGAACATCTACGCTCTGCCGCTTAAGCTCCTCTATGTGACGTGGAAGTTGTTGTACGCTATCACCACTACGCACATCCACGCTAACAGCAATGCGCTCATTACCAGCCTTGCGCAAGGTCTCCATGAGGTCTATCAACAAAGTGGCCGGCAAGTTGTCCACGCAATAGTAGCCGCTATCTTCAAGCGCCCTGAGCGCCACGCTCTTGCCAGAGCCGGAGAGGCCACTAATTAAGAATAACTGCATATAGTCACTGCTCCTGCATTTTTTGCGCGTGGCGACCGATAAATTCTTGCATACTATCGATGCCCCTTTGCTGCAAAACAAAGTTGCGTGCTGCCGCCTCCACCAAAACCGCAAGGTTGCGCCCAGCCACCACCGGGATGCTCACTGTACTAATCTTTACACCAAGAATTTCTTGGTAACTAGCAGCCAACGGTAGCCGCTCCATATGCGACAAATCATCCAAATGAGGGCGCTGTAGGTGCACAACAAGCTTCAGGCTTTTTTTGCGTCGCACAGCGGTCTCACCAAACATGGTGCGTATATTGAGAACACCCAGCCCGCGCACCTCAAGAAAATCGCGCAACAACTCTGGGCACCTCCCCTCCAGTGTTTCTGGAGAAATGCGGTACAGCTCAGTAATATCGTCTGCCACCAAGCCGTTGCCTCGTGTAATAAGCTCTAGCCCAAGCTCACTCTTTCCTACTCCGCTATCTCCGGTAACCAGTACCCCCACCCCCAGCACATCAAGAAACACGCCGTGGCGCGTGGTCGATTCCGCCAGCGCCTTAACGATATAATGACGAACCAGCCACATCAAGTGCACACTAGGCAAGGGAGATCGAAACAATGGAGTGTGCGTACGATTAGCGTAATCTATTAACTCCTGTGGAATTCTCTCTGTGCCAGCCACAATCAGACACAAGGTGCCGCCTCGCTCGAGCTGGGTTAACGCCTCATTAAGCTCGGTGGGCGATAACCCCTGAAGGTGCACAACCTCAGTCTCACTTAACACCTGCACCCAGTTCGGGTGAATTAAATTAAAGTGGCCAATCAATCCGTTGTTGGAGGCATTAACCAGATCACTATCGAGTATCTTGGCGGCACCATTTTCTCCGGCCACCCAACTCAGGACAAGTCGATCTCGCTTGTCCTCAAACAGCTTTTGAATGTTAACTTGTGCCATCGTCTTTACGCCGCCCAATTAGAAAATAGTTTATAAATTTTTGTCTCGTCACTACTGTTTCGTATTTGTTCGCGAAGAGCCTTGTTGCTAAATATTTGCGCCAACTCACCAAGCAGCTGCAAGTGAAGATCCGTGGCCACCTCTGGCACCAGCAAGACGAAGATTAGATCTACTGGCTGGCCATCCGGCGCATCAAAAGAAATTAATTTTTCCGTTTTAACAAACGCAGCAACCGCATTTTTTAAGTCCTTAATGTGTCCGTGTGGGATGGCTACACCACAACCCAGGCCAGTCGAACCCAAATTTTCACGCGCAAATAGGCTATCAAATACCTGACTACGCGCTATTTTGTGAGTATGCTCAAACAACATCCCCACTTTCTCAAATATCTTTTTTTTACTGGTAGAGTCAGCATCCAGTAAAATACTTTCAGGGAGCAAGATTTCACTAATCAAATTCATGGGCAGTCACATCAATAAAATAAGCGCGGCCATCCTCAATCTTAATCTTCCTTCGGGGGGTTGATGGACTCATCATGTCGACGGGCGGCATACTTTTCCTTGTGTCTAATAATCTGACGATCGAGTTTTTCGATCAGACTATCAATCGCAACATACAGATTTCCATCGTCGCACTCCACAAAGATTGTCTTCCCGCTCAAGTGAACACTGGCCTCGGCTTTTTGCATTAGCTTGTCCACAGAGAGAATCACGGCAACATCAATCACATTGTCAAAATGACGCTTAATTTTTTCGAGTTTTTTTGTCACATACTCACGAATAGCCGGGGTGATATCCAAGTGATGCCCACTGAGATTAAGATTCATGGTCTGCTCCTTGTGATTAAAGTAACTTGCGAAGATTGGCTGGCGGAATCTTTAACAGCTCCCGATACTTTGCCACAGTACGCCTGGCAATCACTATACCTTGTTGCGCCAGCATTTCAGACATACGTTCATCAGTTAGCGGATGATGTGCTGGCTCTTGCTCAATAGCCTGCCCAATAAGGGTGCGAATCGCCATTGAAGAACGCACATCGCCATCCGTGGTCCTTACCCCGCCACAGAAAAAATATTTTAATTCATAAATGCCACGCGGGGTGAGCATAAATTTTTGTGTGGTCGCTCGAGAGATGGTGGATTCATGAAGATCAAGTTGCGATGCAATCTCTTGCAGCACCAAAGGGCGCATAGCGCTTTCGCCGTGCTCAAAAAAATCAGTTTGATGACGAACGATAGCTTGTGATACACGCAAAATTGTATCGAATCTTTGCTGCAGGTTTTGAATAAACCAACGAGCCTCCTGTAGCTTGCTTGCAAGTTGTGATGCATTTGCTTCTGTACTTCGTTGCAAAATATTGGCATACAGTTGGTTAATCTGTAGACGAGGTGTGGCGCTTTTATTTAAACGAGCATGCCAGCTGCCATGACGACGCTCTACAATCACGTCTGGCGTTACATAATCCGCTATTCGTTGCTCAAACTCTGCGCCAGGCCTTGGTTGCAGGTGAGCAACGAGAGACTGCGCGGTTCGCAAAACGTCATCACTACATCGAAGATATTTTTTTAATTTGACGAAATTATGTGCGGCCAAAAGTTTGAGGTGCTGCGTCACCAAGCGCAATGCCACATCACGACCCGCGGTGTCTTTTGGAAGCGCCTTAAGTTGCAATGCCAGACACTCGCTGAGACTACGTGCGGCTATACCTGGCGCATCCAGGTGTTGCAATTGCACCAACGCAGTCTCTGCGTCATTCAATGTAACCTCTAGCTGCTTTGGTAGCATCTCAACAATCTCTTCGAGCGACTGCGCTAGGTACCCATTGTCATCCAGCGCATCAATCAACAGGCCTATAATTTTACGGTCACGCGTGTTGTGCTGACTCACACTTAACTGCAAAATAAGATGCTCACGCAGGCTGGGGCCGTTTGTTGAGGCCTCCGCATGACGGCCACTCTCGTCATCTGGGCTGCCTTCTACAGGAAAATAGTCGACGTCCCAATTATCCTCTTTTACCTCTTCGCTGGTATGTTGTTGCGGCAACGTCTCCGTTATTTCCCTCTTCCCTGGAAGACCTATAGATGTAGCACCTCCTAATGCACCGGATGTAACAGCAGACACATCTTCACATTCGAGCAATGGATTTTCATCAAGCAGACGAGCCACCTCTTGCTCGACCCCTTGAGTAGAAAGCTGCAGCAGGCTAATAGCCTGCCGTAACTGAGGGGTGAGCGTCAGTTTTTGCGATTGCCCAAGTTGTAACATAGCTTTCATTGCGCAATTTATAAAACTAGTAATAAAATATAGCGCTCGCCTACAATTTAAAGTGCTCGCCTAGGTATACCTTTCTTACACCCTCATTGTAAATTATTTCGCTTGGATCCCCTTCTGCCATTACGGATCCAGCATTAATAATATAAGCACGATCGCAAATCCCCAATGTTTCTCGAACGTTGTGATCTGTGATTAACACACCTATATCTCGCGCCTTAAGAAAATGAATTATTTTTTGAATATCAATAACGGCAATTGGATCCACTCCGGCGAATGGTTCGTCCAAAAGGATGAATCTAGGATTGCTGGCCAGCGCACGTGCGATTTCAACGCGTCTTCGCTCCCCTCCGGATAAACTAATGGCTGAATTATTGCGTATGTGTGTAATGTGGAGCTCCTCTAGGAGCTCGTTCTGTCTCGCTTGAATTTCATCTTTGTTGTAATTTTGTAATTCCAAAACTGCCTGAATATTTTGAGCGACGGTAAGGCGACGAAAAATAGACGCCTCTTGTGGCAGGTAGCCCAACCCCAGATTGGCTCGACGATGAATGGGAAGGTGCGTAATCTTTAGATCATCAATAAAAATGTCGCCTCCATCTGCGGCCACCAAGCCCACTATCATGTAGAAACATGTAGTTTTGCCGGCCCCGTTTGGGCCTAGCAGCCCAACCACCTCACCACTTCGCATAGAAATGGATACATCATGCACCACCGTGCGCGAACGATACCGCTTGTTCAGTGACGTAGCGCGCAGCTCGCTCATTGGTGTTCGCCTGGTTGGGGCAATGCCGTTGTTGATGTTATGGGTAAGGACTCACTAGCGGCTGCAGGGGCCTTACTCTTTGGTTGAATGATGGCGCGCGCGCGCCCTTTACCAGAGGTGCTGTTCACCTGGAATATCTCGGTTTTAGAGTTGTAGGTAATATGCTCACCGCGCACATCATCTTGATCTTGCTTCATACGTGCCTGATTAAAGAAATCTATGGTGGTGGTCTTGGTGTTGTACTCAACACGCTCGCCGTAACCCTCCACATATCCATCAAAATTATCACGTTTCTGACGAAAGTAAACGAGCTGCCCAGTTGCTGTGCCGTGCTTAAATCCCTCCTTGTCCTGCACCACAACAATTTTATCCGCATTCATGATTATCGTGCCCTGCGTAAGCTGAACTTTGCCTTCAAAGACACTCACTTGTCTGGCATCATCAACGGTGAGCTGATTCGCCTCTATGTTTATGGGCTTGTCGCGATCAGCGCGCTCCGCGTAGGCGGCTGGCACACAAAGCATCAGCCCAAAATAGAGCAGAGTGACCGCGTATTTATTTCCGAATGGGTCCATTTTTACTTTCGCCTTTAACTTGCGCGAGTAATTTTATTACATGCGCCTTATTATCAAATTTCATACCTATTGCATGCAATATGTCGCGCCCCTCGACGATCGTTACAGCCCGATCCGTTTCCACCACGCTGGTGCCTGAATTAACATGCAAATATTGGGTGGTGAGGGTCATCTCACTTTGTATGGCACTGGCAGCACGGACAATCCTTACGTCATCATGCAGGAATATATCATCACCCCTTCCCAGTACCGTGCCATGATTCGCGTAGGTGCGCATGGGCGGCTGACCTGGCTCAAAACTAAGAAGCTCGATCACCTGTAGGCTCGTGCTGTCATCATCTGGGTAATGCAATATTTTTTCTGCAGTCAACACAAAGTGCGGCCCACCCCCTTCGTCCAGCGTGGTGGTAACTGACTTGTCTACAATAAAATCAGGGTCGTGGCGCTTGCTGCTGTCGGGCTTCTGTGTCAGTGGTTGCACTTGCTGATTCAGCCAATAGGCTGCCGTCAGGAGGAGGGCGAGGAGAACTATCAATGGCAACGGCAAGGCGACGGCCCCGGCACGCAAACGATCTACGATGCCTGAGCGAATCATGCCAAGTATGGCGCAAGTTGCGCATCCAGCGTGCCCTGTGCCGACATCACAAACTCACATGCCTCTCGTACCGCGCCACACCCGCCGCCATGCGCGGTAACATAGTGAGCGCGATCGCGCACTGCCTGTGGCGCATTTGGCACACTGATAGCCAACCCAACCCTAAGCATGACCGGGAGATCAATCACATCATCGCCCATAAAGGCGGCAGCATCCAATGGCAAGTCGAGCTGAGCTAATATGTTTTTCATACTAGCAAGCTTGTCATGAACGCCCTGGTGCAAGTGCGAAATACCAAGATAATTTGCTCGCAGCTCTACGCAGCGAGAGGTTCGGCTTGTAATAATGGCCAACTCCACACCGGATGCCTTGAGCATTTTTAAGCCCAGCCCGTCAAGCGAATTGAAGCGCTTAAACTCCTCACCTGAATCAGCCATATACAGGCCCCCATCGGTCATAACGCCATCCACATCGAAGGCGATAAGGCGGATGGGCTGTGCTTTATATATGGGCATCACATCACTTTTGCACGCAACAAGTCATGCATATTCAAGGCGCCCACCAGCTTGTTGTCAGCGTCTACCACCAACATCTGACTGATGTTGTGCTGTTCCATGATTTGTACCGCCTCGGCCGCAAGTGCACTAGGCATGATGCTTCGAGGGCTTCTCGACATCACGGCACTAATGGCGGTGACAGTAAAGTCGATGCGCTTCTCAAATGTGCGGCGCAGGTCTCCATCAGTATAAATACCCATCACCCGCTCGGCATCATCCACTATGGCGGTCATGCCAAGCCCTTTACGCGAAATTTCTAGCACCGCCTCAGCCAGGGTTGCATTTTTATTTACAGCAGGAATTTCACTGCCGGTATGCATAATGTCACGCACATGGGTAAGCAGTCTCCGGCCCAGACTCCCACCAGGGTGTGAGCGTGCAAAATCATCTTCTCCAAATCCATTGGCATCCAACAGCGCCACAGCAAGTGCGTCGCCCAATGCCAAGGCTGCCGTGGTGCTGGCAGTAGGAGCAAGCCCCAATGGGCATGCCTCCCTCTCTACTGCAATATTAAGATGCGCATCCGCCACCTCCGCCAAGCTGGATCTGGCATTCCCTGTCAGACTAATAAGTCTTGCCCCCTGACGCTTGATAATCGGGACTATGGTAAGCAACTCTTGGCTTTCACCGGAATACGACAGGGCAACAAATACATCTTGGGCGGCGATCATACCCAGATCGCCGTGGCTGGCCTCGGCAGGGTGCACAAAGTATGCGGGGGTGCCAGTGCTAGAAAACGTGGCAGCAATCTTCCGTGCGATATGGCCTGACTTACCCATGCCACTAACTATCACACGACCCTTGCAGGACAATATAATATTCAGCGCATGCATGAAGCTTGCATCAACGCTGTGCGTAAGCGCTAGCACAGCGGCGGCCTCAATTTTTAATACCTCGCGCGCCAAATCAAGGGCGCGTGGGGTGGCAACGATCGCTTTATTCATAGGTGTTTAATTATAACAGCGCCCCTCGGACGCTGGTGCAATTTTGAAAACATTACGTCAGAACGAGTCCAGAACTTATCTCATTAAAATAAGCACTTGCCGTTTCGTCGACGATTACCTTGGTGACATAGCGACTCACCGTAGCGGTATATTTTCTTTATAAAAGTATTCGACAAGATCACTGGCGTCATCTCGCAATCCATTGTTATTAATATGCACAGCCACCATATTCTCCGGCATGACGTATGTAGCCTCTGGTATATTTTTAAGTGTTTTGCCCATGTAATCCATCCAAATTGGTAACGCGGCACCCCCCCCTGTCTCCCTTTCACCTAGACTGTGTGGATTATCAAAGCCAACCCATGTAACCCCCACCACAGTAGGATGGAAGCCACTAAACCAGGCATCCATTGAATCGTTTGTAGTTCCAGTTTTGCCCGCCAAGTCATGGCGACCCAATTGCATAGCACGAACAGCGGTGCCACGTCGCACCACATCTTGCATCAGGCTGACCATTGTGTAAGCGTTACGCACATCTAAGATTTGCTGGGCACTCTCTCCAGCCACAACCGGCTCTGCCTGGTATAGCGGCTTGCTTTTGTCGTCCTCGATGCGCTCGATAAAGTACGGATCGATGCGAGAGCCGCCATTGGCAAAAACGGAGTACCCCGTCAGCATCTGCATGGGGGTGACCGAGCCGGCACCCAAAGCCATAGTGAGGTAGGGTGGATGCTTGGCCGCATCAAAGCCAAACTTAGTGATGTAATCTTGTGCGTATTGCGGTGTAATGGTTCGCAGAATACGAATGGAGATCATATTTTTTGATTTGATAAGTGCCTGCCTTAAGCGCATGGGGCCATCAAATACCCCATCGTAATTCTTAGGTTGCCAGGCCTCGCTGCCCGTTTCTGCTGCGCTAATCATCAAGGGTGCATCGTTAATAACTGTAGCGGGGGTTAGGCCTTTCTCCAGTGCGGCAGAGTAAATAAATGGCTTAAAGCTGGAACCAGGCTGTCTCCAGGCTTGGGTCACGTGGTTAAACTGATTACGATTAAAGTCAAAGCCACCCACCAATGCATATATTGCACCGTTACGTGGGCTAGCAGAAACAAAGGCGGCCTCCACTTGGGGCAGTTGGGCCACTCTCCAAACATCCTTCTCGTCTCTCTGCACATAAATTATAGAGCCCACACGCAGGCGCCGATTCAGCGCGACCTTGTTGCTCATGTGAGACTGGGCGAATTTCAGCCCTTCGCCCCTAATGGTGACGATTTCACCCCCCTTGCTATAGGCAGCAATACTGCTTTGGGTTATTTCACGTACCACGGCAGGGATGATGTCATCGCTATCTGGCACATCCTGAAGCGCGCTCTCCATGTCCTCCTCGGTACTATCTTTATGCAGATCGATGTAGCCTTCTGGACCTCGATAGCCGTGGCGTCGGTCATACTCCAGCACACCCTTTCTTAGCGCCCCATAGGCCGACACCTGGTCTTGCTGACGAATGGTTGTGTAGACTTTGATGCCCTGGGTGTAAGCATTATCCTGATAGCGCCTAAATACCTCCTGCCTAACCATTTCCGCCAAATAGTCAGCCTTGCCTGAGAATCCCTGGTGGCCATGTTTAACCACTATAGACTCATGTAGTGCCGCCTCCTGTTGTCGCACGTCGATGAACCCCAATTCACGCATACGACGGAGCACGTAAGCTTGGCGTAATTTAGATCGCCTAAGGTTAACCACTGGGTTATACATGGAAGGGGCTTTGGGTAGGCCAGCTAGCATGGCAAACTCAGCCACATTGAGTTGGTCAAGAGTTTTACCGAAGTAGACCTGTGCGGCAGCGGCGAAACCATATGCACGCTGGCCCAGATAGATGTGATTTATATACAGCTGAAGAATTTCATCTTTACTTAGGCTGTGTTCAATCTTGATGGCGAGCAGCGCCTCATTAAATTTACGTGAAAATTTCTTTTCTTTTGTTAGAAAAAAATTGCGCGCAACTTGCATGGTGATAGTGCTGGCCCCCTGTCTGCCGCCCCTTGAGGTTACATTGTAATAAGCCGCACGCAGTACGCCCAAGTAGTCCACCCCGCCATGCTCATAAAAATGGTCATCCTCCGCCGCAAGGATGGCCTTTTTCATCAAACTGGGCACCTCATCAATTTTAATTAACGCACGATGCTCCTCTCCAAATTCACCAATCAGAACTCCCTCCGTGCTATACACCCGCAAAGGTATTTTTGGACTGTAATCGGTCAGCGTTTCAAGCGAAGGCAGGGTTGGGTACACCAGTATTGCCGCAAACACCCCCAGCAACAGGGGGGCAATGACAAAGGCGACACCGGCCATGATTAAATAAGATCGCCCGCGGGTAGGCATAGAGTGTGTGGCCACATGAATGATGTAGTGGAATTATATCGGTTTTAGTGGGCTCCAGCTTAACAGTCACTCCCGCTCTATGCAGGAGGGTTGCTCCTTGGCTCAGGCCTGTCCGTCTCGCAAATATTTTTTTGCTGCCGTCAATGACATGGGCTGCCCCAAGAGCACCAGCACATCCCCCACCCGTACTGTCATTTCACCCACGGGCTGATTGCCACGCATGTTATGGCGGCGAACTGCATGGACCTCTACGCCTAGCGCGGCTAAATTAATTTGATCTAACGTCTTGCCTGCGGCGACATCTCGCTCCCCCACTAAAACACTATGGAAGCGTGGCTGTAAGTTTTCTGTGACCTCTCCAATCACACCCGCAGTAGCACGAAAATAGCTGCCGAACATACTGTAGCGACGCGCGCGATTTTCCTGAAGACGACGAACGACACGGTTAAGTGGCACACCGGACATCAGCAACGCCTGCGAGGCAAGCATCACACTGCCCTCCACCACCTCGGCCACCACCTCGGCTGCACCAGCCTGTTTCAGCGCCTCAATGTTGGTCTCATCGGTGGTAAGCACCACCACCGGCAACTCTGGGCGCAACTCACTCACCACATGTAAAATTTTAAGCGCGGAGTGTTTGTCACTATACGTAACGACCAGAGTTTTAGCACTCATCAATCCAGCCGCCAATAGCACTTCGCGCTTAGCTGCATCGCCGTACACCACGCTCTCTCCTGCGGCTGCGGCCTCATGCACACGACGTGAATCTAAATCAAGAACAATAAAACGAATATTTTCATGCTTCATAAAACGCGCCAAGGCTTGGCCACTTCGGCCATAGCCACAAATAATAATATTTGCATCGGCAGCCATACTTTGCACCGCGATCTGGTGCACTCGCATAGCACGACTCATCCATTCGGAGGGAAGGGCTCGCCGTACAATAACTTCAGCATACTGAATTAAAAAGGGTGCGATTAGCATAGAGAGCAACATGACATCTAGAAGGCTTTGCATCGTAGCGGGGGATAACAGATGCGCCCCGCCTGCCAGTGCAAGCAACACAACACCAAACTCACCGGCCTGTGCCAATCCCAGACCACTGCGAATCGCCACCCCCCAGTTACCGGTAAACTTGTGCACCAATAACGCAACAATAGTCAGCTTGATTAGGAGCAGACACAACAACATCAAGAGCACCTGACCAATGTTGGCAAACATTTCACTAAGATCAACCATCATGCCAACGGTAACGAAAAATAAACCCATTAACACATCACGAAATGGCTTTATGTCATCTGCAACCTGATAGCGATACTCCGTCTCGGCAATTAAAATGCCGGCCACAAAGGCGCCCAACGCCATAGACAAGCCAACCAGCTCGGTCAGATAGGCCAGCCCCAACGTAATAAAAAGCACGTTGAGCATAAATAGTTCTGGGGAGTTTTGTCGTGCAACCACATGAAACCAAGAGCTCATCATGCGCTGGCCAAACACCAATAAAATCACAAGCACCGACACGGCCTTAAGTAACGCAATCACCAGAGTGAGCGAGAGGCTTCCTGGCGCACTTGCTAGGGCTGGAATAATAATAAGGAATGGCACCACAGACAAATCTTGAAACAGCAGTACGCCGATAATTTGCTGCCCATGCAACGCGCTCATTTCGGCGCGCTCGACTAACATCTTGCTTACGATGGCCGTAGACGACATTGCCAACACGCAACCTATGGCCAAGCTGGCACGCCAATCAAATCCGGCCAACCACATGGCTGCCATAACCAACAACAGGGTTATCGCTACCTGCGCACCGCCCAAGCCAAACACCGTTCGTTTCATCTTGTGCAAGCGCGCAAGACTAAACTCCAGGCCAATACTAAACATCAAAAATACAAGCCCAAACTCTGCTAGATGACGAGCCCCTGGGGTGTCGGGTATCCAGCCTAATGCATGGGGGCCAATCAAGATCCCCACGGTCAGGTATCCCAGCACCACGGGCAAGTGCAATAGACGGCACGCCACCACAACCCCCACAGCAACAGCCAACAAAACTATAATGAGCTGCAACGAATTGGTCATGGATGTGTCAGGCACCAGAGCACAGACGCGGCTCTTATTTCATTAAGATTGCTCTCCATACATCTCTACAGGGGGGCACGCACAAATCAAATTTTTGTCACCGTAAACATTGTCTATCCTAGAAACACTCGGCCAAAACTTGTTTTCTCTCACCCAGCTTAACGGGTAAACCGCCTGTTCACGCGAGTACGCATGCCCCCATTCGCCAATAAGAGCCAATTTGGCGGTGTGTGGTGCATTTTTAATTACGTTGTCCTCCCTGTCCGCTTTTCCCGAAATGATGTCATCAATTTCTTTTCGAATCGCAATCATTGCAGAACAAAAACGGTCTAGCTCTTCTTTAGATTCACTTTCGGTCGGCTCAATCATCAGTGTATCTGGCACTGGGAATGAAACTGTGGGCGCATGATACCCATAATCCATCAATCGCTTTGCGATGTCACCCACCTCTATTCCAGCGTCTCGCTTAAAGGCGACACAAGATAGAATCATCTCATGGGCGCATCGCCCATTTACACCGCTATACAATGTAGAGAAGTGATCTTTGAGTGACTCTTTTATGTAGTTGGCATTTAAAATTGCGATGCGCGTTGCCTCTGTAGCGCCATCGCCACCCAACATCTTTATGTACCCATAAGACACCAGCAAAATTAAAGCGCTACCGTAAGGTGCCGCCGATATTGCATGTATACCACTCGCGCCACCTGTCTGTATAACTGTGTGTGACGGTAGAAATTGGGCTAGGTGCTTTGCGACGCCAATTGGGCCCATACCTGGTCCACCACCGCCATGGGGAATTGCAAATGTTTTATGTAGATTTAAATGGCATACATCAGCCCCAATGCTTCCCGGGCTGGTTAAACCAACCTGCGCATTCATGTTGGCACCATCCATATACACCTGTCCGCCATTCTCATGAATGATGTTCGTAATTTCGATAATGCTTTCCTCGTACACGCCATGTGTGCTGGGATAGGTAATCATCAAACATGCTAGGTTAGCTTTGTGCTGGATCGCTTTTTCGCGTAACTCATCAATGTCAATATTCCCAGACTTGTCACACCTCACCAAGACTATCTTTAGGCCGCACATTGCGGCACTCGCAGGATTTGTGCCATGTGCGGATGTGGGAATTAGTACGATATTTCTGTGTGCATCACCTCGTGACTGGTGATAGGCCTGGATAACCAGAAGCCCAGCGTATTCACCCTGGGCGCCGCTGTTGGGCTGAAAGCTCATCTTTGCGAACCCCGTTATCTCGCTTAATGATTTGTCTAGATCATCGATTATTTCGTGGTAACCAGCTGCCTGCTCAGCTGGCACAAATGGGTGCATGTGTGCAAACTCTGGCCATGTAATGGGGATTAGCTCAGATGCAGCATTCAGCTTCATGGTGCAAGAGCCCAATGGGATCATTGAGTGCGTTAGTGATAAATCCTTGTTTTCCAAGCGTTTTATGTACCTCATCATCTCGGACTCGGAGTGGTATTTATTGAATACAGGATGCTGCAAAATCGGAGATTGACGATTATCAATCAAACACTTTTGATTGATAATGCTTTCCTCGGTAACCATAAAGCTAGTCTTGCCAGCCGCCAGCGCGAACACGCCAAGAATTGCGTTTAGGTCAACTGCATCGGTAGTTTGGTCTACGGAGATGGTAATCGCGTCATCAATATACCGAAAATTAATGTGTGCCACTTCCGCCAACTGTCTAATTTTTAGATTGTTCGCCCCATCGATTTTGATCGTATCAAAATACATGCCATCTTGGACGTGGTAGCCCAGCCTCTTTAGTTCAACCCCCAAGAGCGCTGCGGAGCAGTGTATTCTCTGGGCAATTCCCTTTAGACCCTTCGGTCCATGATATACCGCGTACATGCTTGCCATGATTGCCAGCAATGCCTGTGCAGTACAAATGTTAGAGGTGGCCTTATCTCTGCGTATATGTTGTTCACGTGTTTGTAGTGCCATGCGTAGCGCCTGACCGCCATTCACATCAACCGAAACGCCAATAATTCGACCGGGCATAGAGCGCTTATATTCTTCGTGACAAGCAAAATATGCAGCGTGTGGGCCGCCGTAACCCATTGGAATCCCCAGCCGTTGCGTGGAGCCGACAACAACATCGGCCCCCCATTCGCCCGGTGGCACCAACAACGTCAAACTCAATATATCTGCCGCCACGGCAATGGCGGTTCCATTTATTTTTGCTTTCCTTGCAAAGTCAGTGTAATCGTAAATTTGGCCATCTGCGGCTGGATACTGAAGCAATGCGCCATACACCTCGCTTCCCAAGATTGCGGTCCTAAAGTCACCAATCACCAGCTCAATTCCCATAGGAGCTGAGCGTGTTCTTAACAAATCAATGGTTTGTGGGTAACATTCGTTAGAAACAAAAAACTTGCTTGCTCCGCTTTCGATGGCCTCACGTGTACGACAACTAAACAACATTGCCATTGCCTCCGCTGCAGCGGTGGCCTCATCCAACAGTGATGCGTTTGCGATCTCCATTCCCGTCAAATCCATAACCATGGTTTGGAAATTTAGTAGCGCCTCAAGGCGGCCTTGCGAGATCTCTGCCTGATAAGGCGTGTACGCAGTGTACCAGCCAGGATTTTCTAAAATATTTCTCTGAATAACCGGAGGAACTATAGTGTTGTAGTAGCCTAAACCAATGTAGGTCTTAAAAATCTTATTTTTTGAGGCGATGCTGCGCAGATGGCGATGGTACTGGTATTCGCTCATCCCACTCGGCAGCCTCAGGGGCTGCTTTAAACGAATTGCAGCGGGAATCGTACGATCAATTAGCTCGTCCACGGAGACCACGCCAATTTTATCCAGCATCGCCTTGACGTCACTTTCGCGCGGGCCATTGTGGCGGTCTACAAATTTATCGCTTGTAATCATTGCGGTCTTTATTTATTAATGTATGGACAGAAAAAACATTGAGCAAATTTAATTTGTTGATTGCACTAATGCGCCTCGCTATCGATTAGCGCCTGGTAAGCCGTCCCGTCCATTAGCCCACTCACGTCACCAAGATCATCCGGCTTAATCTTAAACATCCATGCCGCATAAGGATCGGCGTTAATTTTTTCTGGCGCACCATCAAGCTCATGGTTGATTGCCACCACAACCCCAGAAAGAGGTGCATAGATGTCAGCCGCAGCCTTCACCGACTCAACGACTGCACATTCTTCCTTTGCCTGTAATTGACGGCCCACGGCCGGGCTCTCCACAAACACCATATCACCCAGAAGCTCTTGTGCGTGTTGAGTAATGCCAACAGAGACAGTGCCATCGACCTCTTGCTTTACCCACTCGTGGGTGACCGTATAACGCAGGTTATTTGGCAAATTATTTGAATTACTCATGGTCATATCCTTAAAAAATTTAACTTAAATTAAACTTACGCCCTTACGCACAAAAGGGTACTTCACTATTTTGGCCTCCAGCATTTTATCGCGAATTGCTACTCGCACGGTGTCGCCTACCTCAACCGCGAAAGGCATGCGTGCCAAAGCGATGGACTGATTCAGCGTTGGTGAAAAGCTGCCGCTGGTAATCTCACCATCGCCATGGCTGCTGTTAACGATTTGATGGTCACGCAGCACCCCGCGATCCTGCAAGACAAGCCCAACTAGCTTGCGAACCATGGGCTTGCCAAGAAGTGTGGTCTTGCCAATAAAATCACGGTCGCCGACCAGGTCTACCGTCCAACTCAATCCTGACTCCATTGGATTTGTGGTCTCATCCATGTCGTGTCCGTACAGATTCATCCCCGCCTCTAAGCGCAATGTGTCACGCGCACCCAATCCAATTGGCTTAACACCCACATCGTTCAACGCTCGCCAAAGGGGGACGACCGCCTTGGCTAACAAAATAATCTCAAAACCATCCTCGCCGGTGTAGCCGGTTCTGGCAACAAACATCTCATCCCCGTTGATCGCATTAAAGGGCTTCAGCCCTTCTGCCAAATTCTGTAGTCCAGGCAGCGCAAGCCACAGTTTGGCCGCTGCGTTAGGCCCCTGCACGGCAATCATCGCCAGCTCATCGCGTGACACGATCTTTAGTAGCGGTGCGTGGGCCGCGGCCTGCTCGATCATCCACGTAATATCTTTATCGGCCGTACCGGCATTCACTACAATACGGAACCACGTTTCGCTCATAAAGTACACAATAAGATCATCCATGATGCCGCCATCCGGACGAAGCAGGCAGGAATACAGCGCCTTCCCGGGGGATTGCAATTTGTCGACATTATTTGCTAGTAAATAGCGTAAAAAATCGCGCACCCCCTCGCCGCTTATGTCAACAGCGCGCATGTGCGACACATCGAACATGCCCGCATCGCGGCGCACCTGGTGATGCTCGTCCAGCTGCGAACCGTAATGCAATGGCATGTCCCAACCACCAAAATCGACCATTTTCGCACCCATTGCGCGGTGTGATGCATTCAGAGGCGTTTGCTTGAGTATCATGAGTAACCCTTCAAAAAAATAAAAGGCGAGGCAAATTTTGCCTCGCCCCATCTGTCCTTGTTACCTGAGAGATTGCGAATAAATTCGTGTGCCCCTTCGGTGGTCGCTTAAGCGACGCTCTCCAGATTTGCCTGTGCCAACAGTTCTTGAGCCTGAGCGATTACGGGTGTTGCGCCTTCGGCAATGCACGAGCCCCTTAGTTGCGGAGTTGGTCGGCATGTTCTTCTGTTGGTTTAAACGGCAGTCGTAACTATAACGCAACAAGCGGGTGAACAGCAAACCTTGCCCCTGGGGTTGCATGGGAGATTGTTTTCATGGATAATCGACGATCCGCTACACGCCTTAGTACGTGCTGCTTTAATTTTTACACTCCTAATTTTCATGCTTTAAGGAAGTTACAATGAGAACCGATATTCATCCTCCATACGACGAAATTGCAGTTACCTGCAGCTGCGGCAACGCATTCAAAACTAAATCCACGTTAGGCAAGCCGCTCCACGTAGAGGTGTGCTCAGACTGCCATCCTTTTTATACTGGCACACAAAAAATTGTGGATACCGCAGGCAGGGTCGAAAAGTTCCGCCAAAAATATGGCAAGCCCAGTGCAAAAGTTGTGGCATAACACGTCCAAACAGCTCGTGGCAAAAGGCAGCGGGTGCTGCCTTTTTTATTGATCGCCCCAGGGCCTAGTGCTGGCATCTCCCACCTGATCAATTTATACCAAAATAAATATTTAGATTTCGGACTAGGGTCACACTAATACATGTTCCCCCACCTCCCGACACAGGCACACCCTATCACACCGGCAAAAGCTTGGTTGCTTGCGCTGCTATGCCTAACGTGGCTCGGGGTTGGCTTGGTGGGACACGATCCATGGCAGCCGGATGATGCCTATGGCTTTGGGTTGGCTTACCATATCCTGCAAAGCGGTGACTGGCTAATCCCCACCTTGGCTGGCGAGCCTCACATGGATATACCGCCACTGTTTTACATAACAGCTGCGGCTTTCGCAAAACTATTCTCCCCCCTGCTCGAACTACATAATGGCGCACGCTTAGCGAGTGGCTTCTATACCGCCCTTACACTCATCTTTGTTGGACTGTCTGGGCGCGAACTATTCGGAAAAACACACGGCTGGACCGCAACGATTATTTTGATTGGCTGCCTCGGTATGTTGGTACGCTCACACGAGCTTATTGCCGATCTGGGACTACTTACCGGCTGTGCCATCATGCTATACGGCTACACCCTGAGCACGCGACGCACCCTTTTGGCCGGAATATTAGTAGGCCTCGGTGTTGGTGTTGGCTTTATGTCAAAGGGCTTTGTCGCACCTACGCTGTTTGTTCTTACCGGCGTCACTCTGCCACTCTTTCGCGCATGGCGTACGCGCGCCTTTCTTACCACGCAAGGTATTGCTCTGCTGTCCGCATTGCCATGGCTGACAATTTGGCCCTGTTTATTATACCTACGCACACCCGAACTATTTACAGAATGGGCCTGGACACTAAATATCGGGCGCTGGCTGGATTACATTCAAAACAGTCACTCAACACAAATATTTCACTACGTACAAATACTACCTTGGTTCGCTTGGCCTGCTCTACCATTGGCTGGTTGGGCGGTCTGGGATGCCCGCAAAAAAGTTTTACACGAAATGGAATTTCAGCTGTTGCTGGTAAGTTTCTTTGTGACTTTGCTTACGCTAAGTATGGCGCCAAACATTAGGGAGGCGTTCGCGCTCCCAATACTCTTGCCGCTGACACTGCTTGCCACTGCAGCCATTCCAACCCTACGTCGTGGGGCAGCCAACGCATTAGATTGGTTTGGCATCATGACCTTTGGTTGTGCTGCCATTCTGATGTGGTGGGGTTGGGCTGGGCTACTACAAAACAATCACGCAAAAATTACCTCTTGGCTAAAAGATTACCAGCCAAAATTTGAGCCAACATTCCACGTCGTTCCGTTCTGGATTGCTTTAATTTTTACCGTACTGTGGATTTTGCTGGTGTGGCGAGTTGGTCGATCTATGCGTCGATCGGTCCTTAACTGGACTAGCGGTGTGACTTTATTATGGATACTCGCCATGACACTGTGGTTGCCATGGTTAAACAGCGGCAAGGGCTACCGCGGCATGGTCGCATCCCTCAAGCAATCTATGCCCATGAACCATGGCTGCATTGCAAGCCTAGATGTGGGCGACACTCAGCGTGCCATGTTGAAATACTTTGGGGGAATTGATACATATGCCCACAGGCAACCATCCTGTGACTTAATTTTAATACAAGGGGGGGGTGCCATCCCAGAGCCCACGACGGGCAAAATGGTTTGGATTAAGCTATGGAGTGGGCATCGCACCGGCGTTAACTCGGAATCGTTCCGATTGTATCAACGCGTTAGGTCGGTTAAATAACGTAGCGGATCATTCATAAATAGTGACCCGGGCATGGCGTGAAAACAATCTACATACACTTGATGGGCTACCCAGCCCTGCCCGGGATCTTTGGTGTAGCGCACACCACATCTGCATTCTGCGCTCTATGACGCAAAGCGTGGTCGGTTAGCACCAAAGCTAACATGGCCTCAACAATCGGCGTGGCGCGGATGCCAACACATGGATCGTGTCGACCATGAGTTTCCACCAGAACTGGTTCGCCAGCCTTGTTAATGGATCGCCTCGGGAGACGAATGCTAGACGTGGGCTTGATGGCAACGTTAACCACAATATCCTGCCCGGTTGAGATGCCCCCTAGTATGCCGCCCGCATTGTTGGACAAAAATCCCTGTGGGGTCATTTCATCGCCATGCTCACTACCTCTTTGGGTTACCGAGGCAAAACCAGCACCAATTTCCACGCCCTTTACGGCATTAATGTTCATCATGGCGTAGCCAATATCTGCATCCAGGCGATCGTATACAGGCTCGCCCCAGCCCACTGGCATATTCTCAGCCACTACTGTTAGCTTTGCGCCAACAGAGTCTCCCGATTTGCGCAACCCGTCCACATAGCCTTCTAGCTGTGTCACATACCCCTCATCAGCAACAAAGAAGGGGTTTTCGTTTACCCCATCCCAGCTCTTGAATGGCACCACCACCTCGCCCAGTTGCGACAGGTATCCACGAACGACCACGCCATAACGCTCGTGCAGCCACTTTTTTGCAATCGCTCCCGCCGCCACCCGAACCGCAGTCTCTCTTGCGGATGAACGCCCACCTCCACGAGGATCTCGGATACCGTACTTCTGCCA
>DKNB01000012.1 GCA_002470125.1 Gallionellales bacterium UBA7399
CGCCCGCGCCAGCACAAAAATCCACCACCATGTCATTGCGCTTTGGCGCAAGCAGAAATCCCAGCAGCTGACTGCCCTCATCCTGGACCTCTATTTTTCCAGCGAGAAATAGTGGGTGCTTGGTGAGTGATGGCTTGTCCTTCAGGCGGATGCCGATGGGGGAGTAGGGGGTGGCCTGCGCATTGATCCCCTCTGCCTGCAGGGCATGCAGGACCTCGTCACGTGTGGCGAGCAGGGTGTTGACGCGCAGGTCTAGTGCGGCCGGTTGCTGCATGGAGCGACCCAGGGTAAGGATGGAGTCATCTGTTAATGTCGTACGTAACTGCTCGATCAGCCACTCGGGAAGCTCGGCCTGTATCGACAAGGGAAGTTCGGCGAGACCGATGGCCTTAACCCTCCCCAGCCAGTCGGCCTCACCGTGCTTTAAAAGTGGGGTGATCTCACGTAAATTGTAGCCGCCGAATCTCACCCAGTAGGCCAGCGCGACGCGACGTGGGGTGGCCTCGTCGGCGCAGGCGTGATCCAAAAAGAGTCGATGGCGCAATACGCCAAACACGGTCTCCGCTATTAGCGCTCGCTCGTTGGAGCCGATGCGCTCACGCTTAAAAAAGTAGCGCAGCGTGGTGTCGGCAGGATGCTCTAGCGGCAAAATGCCACGCAAGGCTTGAACAACGAGGTCTAGGCGGTATTCTGTTAGTAGCATGATTCTCGCTTGTGGTAAAAATATTTAAACCGATGTGGTGAGAGTTGCAGACAAGGGAGGCGAAGTTTACAGCACGGGCTGGCACGACCTTTAAATTTTTTATTCGTCAGCAACGCGAATTTCAGAGATAACCACCTCAAAAATTACCTCGCCGGAACGTTTTAGTTGCCGAAACTTAACGGGTAGCAGACGATACTCTAGCCCAAGCCAAATCTCCATCCCCTCCTCGTCTTGACTGTGCAGCCTGCGCAAAGGCAGCGCACGTAGCTTGCCCAGCTGAGTCACGATCTCTTCCTCGGCGCCGATCTCAAGCTCGTGCCACTCAATCTTTTTCTTGGTGCTAATCGCGACCGACACCACCTCATTGACTAAAGAGCTTTGCGAAAGTTGGTACAGAACGCTTAGGATGTCCTGGGCATTCTGTGGTAGCGCAGCCTCGCCACCATGGGAGTAGCGCAGCCTATTATCGACCCAATCGAAGGCCACACTCGTTTTTTGTCGGTCACCTGATGTGTTTTGCTCTTCTTCGTAACGACTTGGCTGCAGCCCAAAATCCGCGACCCTGCCTTGGCTGGTTTGAATGAGGTGGTAGCTTTTGAGTAATCGGGCTAATCCGGTCGTCTCTGTCTCTGATCTTAAAATGTATTTATCTTCATTGATCTCGAGTCGGTGAATCATCTCGCCAACCTGAAAGCTGTCCTGACCCAGGTAGACGACAAACTTGAGCTGTGCGTGCTTGGGTAGCGAGGGGTGTGCGGCAGGCGCAACTACATCGGTCTCGATTGGGGTCGACTCGGTCTCCGGCTCTGGCGTGTTGACCACGGCAGGCGCTATCGCCGAGACCTTGCCGGGCTCTGGCTCTGGTGTGCTGACCACGGCAGATGCTATCGAGGCAAACTCAGTTACCAATGGCTCCGGTGCCGCTGCTAGAGTCTCATCTAATTGAGCTGGAGGACTCGCGGGCTTGATCTTGGGCGTGCCCTGCTCAATTTTTGCAGGCAGCGGTTCTAGTCGGGCACTCAGGGGTGGCAGCAAGGTCTCGCCACTCTTTATTTCCACCTGAAAAAGAAACAGTGCCGCACCGTGCAGCAAGGCAGACAATGTGACGGCAAGGGTGATGCGGCTAACTGGTTTGCTGAGCTTCATGTTGGGGGGTAACGCCGAGCGGTTGCTACTCGAAGCTTATCTTGGTTAGCACCTGCGTGAATTGTCCGCCATCCGGTTCGGTGATGGTCATTTTGTAGGGGAAATAACCCTGTTCTGTTGCGAGCCAAATTTCAGTTTTACTCTTCCCGGGCTGCGTCGGACTCGCTAGGTATAGCGCGTTGAATGTGCCAAGCGGAACCGTCACACTTTGATTGGGGGTGACGAGGTAGCTGTACTCGTCCACCTTGCTGCCGTTCGTCATGTTGAAGCTAAGCTCGGCGACCCCTTTGGGCGGGGCTATAGTGAATTGATACATCGCGCTGAGTCGGTCTTGGGTGCCCGCGAGCAGGGGTAGGATGTGCTTTCCGGTGCGATCGGTTAACGTGATGTGGCCGGTCTTCCAGTCAAAGTCGGCGTGTACATTTCGTTCGGTATCGAGTTTGCGATCCTGGCTGTAGGTGAGCGGGCGCAGACCCCTCCTTGATACGACCCCCTCGCTGACGGTGTGGATGACCTCCGCCTTTATTCTGGCAAGCAGGCCAGTTGCTGCGGTCGTGCTTTCAATACGGTAGCCGCTCGGCTTGCCGGTGTAGATTTCCGCCATGGTCGCGACCTTAATGCCGTCCTTGAATACATCGTAATGGGCGTCAATGTGCTTGATTGCTACGGGTGAGGTGGCCGCTGACAGTGACTGTGACGTTGCGCCAAAGAGCAGCAGGCAAGTGACCAGATGGATCATATTTTTCATGTTTGATTAAATTTGAGGAGAGATTAGGGCGCAATCAGGTTGCTGGGGTTGGCTCACCAGCACTCTGCCGTCCGCGCTTAGGCTGAGTTGATCGTTACAGAACCAATGGATTGCCTGCGGCAAGATGCGGTGCTCTTGATCCAACACGCGTGCCGCCAAGGTCGTGGGGGTGTCGTCTGTCAATACGGGTACCGCGGCCTGGATGATGATGGGCCCGCTATCGACGTCGTTAGCAACAAAATGTACGGTACAGCCATGAATTTTTACGCCATCCTGAAGCGCGCGCGTGTGAGTGTTGAGCCCCCCATACGCGGGCAACAAGGAGGGGTGAATGTTGATTAATTTATTTTTGTAGTGCTCCACGAACCAAGGGGAAAGAATGCGCATGAATCCAGCGAGAACAATCAGGTCTGGCTGGTAGTTGTCGATCTGGGTGGCGAGCTTTGTGTCAAAGGACTCGCGACTAGAGTGGCCGTCATGCGCCACAACCTCCGTTGTGATGCCGCACTGCTCGGCAATGCTTAGTCCGGGGGCATTCGCACGGTTGCTGATGACCGCAGCCACCTTGCAGGGGAGGCTGGCTTTTAGTAGCGCATGCATGTTACTCCCCTGACCTGAGATCAGAATAACGATGGACTTCGTTGCGGCCTTAGCGGATTTGGGTTTGCGCTTCATCGCCTGCTCGTTCTTGAATGGTTCCTATGTTCCACACAGTCTCTCCGGCGGAAGTAAGCCGAGAGATTGCGGCGACGGCATCGTTTCGATCCACGATGATGACCATGCCGATGCCACAGTTAAATGTGCGATACATTTCCTGTTGGGCTACATTACCCTGCTCACGAAGCCAACCAAATAGTTTGGGGGTGGGCCAGGCCAGGTGATCAATCACAGCGACGGTGCTAGGGGGTAGCACGCGTGGTATGTTTTCAAGTAGACCGCCACCAGTGATGTGCGCCATGCCCTTGATCTTGAGGTTTTGCATGAGCTCTAGAATTGGCTTAACGTAAATGCGTGTCGGCTCCATGACGCAGTCTGCTAGTGTGCGTTGGCCATCAAATTGCACACCAAGGTCGAGCTGGTCGCGCTCAATAATTTTACGCACTAGCGAATAACCGTTGGAGTGTAGTCCGCTAGAGGCAAGTCCGAGCACAACATCGTTGGACTGAATGTTGGCGCCGGTGATGATGTTTGCCTTTTCGACCACCCCTACCGCGAAACCGGCGAGATCGTACTCGCCTAATGGGTACATGCCGGGCATCTCTGCCGTCTCGCCACCAATGAGTGCGCATCCAGCCATTTCGCAGCCCATCGCGATACCCTGAATAACCTGGGTGGCAACCTCTACATCCAGCTTGCCACAGGCGAAGTAGTCGAGAAAGAAGAGCGGTTCGGCACCCTGCACCAAGATATCGTTGACACTCATCCCAACCAAATCAATACCAACGGTACCGTGTCGATTCAGCTCGAATGCCAGTTTTAGTTTGGTGCCAACGCCATCCGTGCCAGAAACCAGTACGGGCTCGCGATATTTTTTAGAGATTTCAACCAACCCGCCAAAACCACCGATGCCACTTAATACCTCTGGGCGCATAGTGCGTTTGGCGAATGGCTTGATGTTCTCTACCAGGCGGTCGCCCGCGACTATGTCGACCCCGGCGTCTTGGTAGGAAAGGCTATTGGGTAAGCTCAAGTTGAGTTCTCGCTTTCTTCGGGATACAGTGTAGATCGTTTTGTGGGTAGAATTTTACTCTAAATGGCCACGCAATGCTTTGCTGCGCTGTAAATTGGGTAACGTAGCTGACGGGCAAGTGCATTGTTGTTTTAACAGGATGGCCGGCTGAGCTGCCCTAAAAAGTTGAGCCAATGGGCGAGGCACACAGTGCAACTAATTTTATGACACAACTATTATTAAATATTGCCCCGGACTGGCTGCCCACGCTGAATAATTTCGTTGTCGGGCGCAACGTTGAGCTGTTGTCGACCTTGCGACAAATCTCGATTGGGACGGGCGATCGGTGCCTTTACTTGTGGGGTGAATCCGCCAGTGGGAGAACTCATTTAATGCAGGCGGCGGTGATGCACGCTCGCTCGCTAGGGCAGGTGGCAAAGTATGCCAGAGGCACCGTACCAGATGCGGCCTCCATGGTTGCCGTGGACGATGTCGAGGCGCTAGACGGCGCTGGCCAGGTCGCGTTGTTTGCGCTTTATAATTGCATGCGTGAAAATGGTGGAGCCTTGCTGGTGAGCGGTGCATCTGCACCAACTCATTTGGCTGTGCGCGATGATCTGCGTACCCGATTGGGTTGGGGTCTGGTATACCAGGTGCACGCACTGAGTGATGAAGAAAAAATGCAGGCGCTGGAGCAGCACGCACAAGCGCGCGGCCTTGCCTTGCCGCGTGAGGTGACGCAGTACTTGTTGCGACATGGACAGCGTGACATGCCAGCGCTGCTCGGGTTGTTGGATGCGATGGACGCTCAGTGTATGCGGCTACAACGTGCACCCTCCGTGCCACTCCTGAAGGATGTGATGCAAACCTTTAATTTGGGATCTGTGTGAATCTCGCGCTATTTGATTTAGACAATACGTTACTGAGTGGGGACAGTGATTTTGAGTGGGCCCAGTTCCTTATTGAGCAGGGCGCGCTCGATCGTGAGCTATTTGAGGCGAAGAACCTAGCCTTCTATGAGCAATATAAGGCTGGCACGTTAGATATCCACGAGTTTTTGGACTTTCAGCTGAAGCCTCTGTCACGACACACACGTAACGTATTGGATGGTTGGCGCGATAACTTCATGCAAAACAAGGTGCGTGGCATGGTGACCGTGGCCGCGCAAGATCTGGTGGCAAAGCATAGGGCGACGGGTGACGTGTGCGTCATCATTACCGCCACGAATAGTTTTATAACCTCCCCAATTGCGCAAGAGTTTGGGGTCGAGCACCTGATCGCCACGGAGCCAGAGGAGCGTGACGGTGAATTTACCGGATGCGTGGTTGGCGTGCCGTGCTTCCGTGAGGGCAAGGTTGCTCGATTGGAGAGTTGGCTGGCGCAGCAAGGGTGGGGATGGGAGAGCTTTTCGGACAGCTATTTTTATAGCGACTCATTGAATGATCTGACGTTGTTGAAGAAGGTAAGACATCCGGTGGCGGTTGATCCTGATGAAACGTTACGCAGTTACGCAGAGCAGCATGGCTGGCCGATTCTGGCGTTACGCTAAGACCTAGCGCAATTCGCGAATACTTTAATGGCGATGTCCCCACGAACCCTGCTGGTTAGATTTTCATGTGCGGCCGCGTTGAGTCTAATTTTTGGCTTGGCGAGCGGCTCGTTGGCGCTTGCGCCGACTGAGCTGTGGCAAGCGTTGCTGGGTAACGACGAAGGCGTTGCGGCAGAAGTGTTGTGGCAACTGCGCCTGCCGCGCGTGCTGGCGGCATTCGCCTGTGGCGGCTTGCTGGCCCTGTCCGGACTGCTGCTGCAGGTGCTGTTACGTAACCCACTGGCCGACCCTTATGTTCTTGGTGTCTCTGGCGGTGCGGCCGTGGGCGCACTGCTTGCCATGCTCTTTGGTGCGGGCCTGGTAGTGACTCAAGTGTCGTCTTTTGCGGGCGCATGCTTAGTAATAGTCGCTGTATTTGGTTTTGGTTTTCGGTGCGGCGAACGAAACATCTACCGCCTGTTATTGACGGGTGTGGTTATTTCCGCGGGCTGCGGTGCAATCATTAGCATGCTGCTGACTCTAGCGCAGGGTGAGCAGATCAGGGGCATGCTTTTCTGGCTAATGGGTGACCTGTCGCACTCACAGGGCTTGCCGTTTGCGTGGCTCGTGCTGCTGATGGCGGGATTGTGTGCCACGATCGTTGCGAGCGTGTTGGATGTCTTGGCGGTGGGCTCAGACAAGGCGGCAGCCTTGGGGGTTGCGGTGATTCGTTGGCAGATCGGACTGTACTTTGTCACCGCCGTGCTTACGGTGACAGCGGTGCAGCTCGGCGGCAGCATAGGCTTCGTTGGTCTCATCGTACCGCACGCCGTTCGTCTTCTTGGCATCAGTGCACACCGTTGGCTTGTCCCGTTATCCATGCTGTTAGGCGGCAGCTTCTTGGTGCTGGCCGACACCCTGGCGCGCATGCTGTGGTCACCGCTGCAGTTGCCCGTGGGCGTGCTGACAACACTCATGGGTGTGCCAGTGTTGCTGTGGCTATTGAGTCGAAGACAACGATGAGGGTGGCCAATGATTCAGCGTTAGAGGCTCGTGCGCTCTCGGTGCAGATGGGGGAGAGGGTGGTGTGCCGCGGGCTTGACGTACTGATTCGTCCTGGCGAGTGCTGGGGAGTGCTAGGTCAGAACGGAATGGGTAAAACAACTTTGCTGCGTACGCTGGCTGGCCTGCATACGCCACAATCTGGTGGGGTGAGCTGGGATGGCTTGGCCCTGGAGGATTATGCTCGGCGTGATCTCGCACAGCGTGTCGCAATACTGACGCAGAGTGAGGGCGTCGAATTTTATGGCAGCGTGCAGGAGTACGTATTGTTGGGCCGCTTCCCACATCGCACCCTGTTGTTTGGATATAGTGCAGAGGATGAGCAGCTGGCACGACAGTCAATGGCGCAGATGGAGTTGACCGAGTTGGCAGGGCGCCCACACAGCAAGCTGTCTGGGGGCGAGCGGCAACGTGCAGCTGTCGCCCAGATGTTAACGCAACGGGCTCAATGTTATTTGTTGGATGAGCCGCTTCAACACCTGGATTTACGTCACCAGGCCAAGGTGATGCGGGTGCTCGGTCAGCTCAGGGAGGAAGCCTGCGCGCTGGTGATGGTGCTGCATGACACCTTGTGGGCGCAACGTTACTGTGATCACGTGCTGATGTTGCTTCCTGACGGACAGGTCCTGCAAGGTGGGGCTGACGAGTTGCTGACACGAACACATTTAGAGGCGCTGTACCAGTGTCATTTGCGTGAGGTATCTGTGGATGGGGAGCGCTGCTTTGTGGCGGGTGTATAATTAGCACTCCTTATGTGTTGTGGTTTGCTACAACATTTTTGCCACATTAGAGAGTGATGATAAAAAAATTATTCAAGCGCGTGTTTGGAAAATCCGTTCACACCAGAATAGAGGGTAGGTGTCATATTATCCCCCAAGACGTGCATGGGGTTCGCCGCGACAAAATTAGTCCTGCCGCGCGCAAGGTAACCGACGGCTTGCAGGCGGCTGGTTACGCCGCCTTCGTAGTGGGTGGTGCAGTGCGAGACCTGCTACTTGATCGTCATCCAAAGGACTTCGACATTGCAACCGACGCCACACCAGAGGAGGTTAGGCGTGTATTTCGCCGTTCGCGCATCATTGGACGACGCTTCCGTTTGGTGCACGTGTTGTTTGGTGAAGAAACGGTAGAGACCTCCACCTTTCGCCGCATGATAGAGAGCGAGGAGGCGGAGACGGATGAGCACGGGCGGTTGCTGCGAGACAACCAGTTTGGTGACCAGGAGCAGGACGCGGCGCGTCGTGACTTTACCGCCAACGCGCTATTTTATGACCCGTCTAATCAGGAGATTTATGATTACCATGACGGATATGCGGATGTTTGTTCAAACACCCTACGCATGATTGGTGATCCAGCAGTGCGCTACCGTGAGGATCCGGTGCGCATGCTGCGTGCAGTTCGATTGTCGGCGAAACTTGGCATGAATCTGGAGCCGGCCACTGCCGCACCCATCGCAAAAATGAAGGACTTGCTTGGCAACGTCCCGCAGGCGCGCCTGCTAGACGAGATGCTTAAGCTGCTACTGTCTGGTCACGCCTTGGAGTGCGTAAAAAAATTGCGCGACATGGACCTACATCATGGCCTCCTGCCGATGCTGGATGTGATACTAAAGCAGCCTATGGGCGAGAGATTCGTCATGCTGGCCCTGCAGAATACTGACCTACGTATTCACGAGGGGAAATCGGTGTCCCCCGCGTTTTTGTTTGCCGCGTTGTTATGGCACGATGTGCTATCTGCCTGGAAAGCGCATCAAGATGTGGGCGAGCGTCCGGTTGCGGCGTTGCATGCAGCGATGGACGAGGTACTCAATAGGCAGCAGGCGCAGATCGCGATCCCTCGTCGTTACGATACGGTCATGAAGGAACTGTGGCTGTTGCAACCTCGTTTTGAGCAGCGTGGCGGGCAAAGACCGGTGCGCCTACTATCTCAGCCACGTTTTCGTGCCGCGTATGATTTCCTGTTGTTACGCTGCGAAAGTGGTGAGGTGGACTCTCAGCTGGGTTTGTGGTGGGATGAATTTCAAGACGCCGCAGACGATCGTCGTGCTGAAATGCTGTTGCCTGATGATGTCGCCAAGAAGCGTCGGCGTCGCAAGAAGCCAAGCGCGACAGCGCAGGTGGAATTACCCATGGGGCAACCATTGGCCTCGGATGCGTTCGCAGAGACTGTGATGATAGACGATGCCCTCCACTAACCCCTTGGATCTGATTCGCAGTGTGGCAGAAATTGTTCCGCCTGCCACTGCTTACTGAGGGCCGCATGGGATTGCACCTAGAATGAGTTCAGGGCATGCAGCCTTTGTTGGCCTTGGTAGCAACTTAAGCGACCCGTGTAAACAGGTTTTAGATGCCATCGAGGCATTGGCTGGCCTACCTCACACCAAAGTACGGGCGCGCTCGTCGCTTTACCGGAGCACTCCGATAGGCTATCTTGAACAGCCAGATTTTATTAATGCGGTGGTGCAACTGGAAACAATGTTAAGCCCGCGTAGTTTGCTGGATGAGCTCCTTGTGCTAGAGGGGAAGCGTGGTCGGACGCGAGAATTTCGTAACGCACCACGAACACTTGATTTGGATGTACTGCTATACGATGACCTGCGTCACCATGAGCACCACTTAGTTATCCCGCACCCACAGATGCATCTGCGTGCATTTGTACTGTGCCCGCTGCTGGAGCTCGCTCCGGATGTATTTATTCCTGGCGTGGGTAGGGCGGCAGAGGCGCTATTGGCTTGCGAACAGCAACAATTAGAACGGGTTGAAGATGCTACTGGATGAGTGCCGCTATGTGGTGGTTGAGGGACCGATTGGAGCTGGCAAGACCAGTCTGGCGGAGCGTCTCGCCAAGCATTATGGTGCGAATACGCTACTAGAGAAGCCAGAGGAAAATCCTTTCCTAACGCGCTTCTATAAAAATCCGGCCCGCTATGCTTTGCCCACACAGCTATTTTTTTTGTTTCAGCGGATTGACGAGATGCGTGACTTAGCCCAGATGGACTTATTTCATGCCAGCACCGTGGCGGATTATTTATTCGATAAGGACACGCTATTTGCTCGCCTCAATCTCAATGACGACGAGTTTACGCTGTACCAAAATATTTATCAGAACCTGGTCCCACAAACAACCGTTCCAGATCTGGTGATTTATCTGCAGGCCTCACCAGAGACTCTGTTCGAGCGAGTAAACAAGCGTGCGACACCGTACGAGAGGCAGATGTCGAACACCTACCTAGCCAGCTTGGCGCAAGCGTATAGTGACTTCTTCTATCATTACAGCGCGGCGCCAGTTTTTATTGTAAATAGCGAGAACTTAAACTTTGTAGATGGCGATGAAGATTTCGCTTTACTGCTGCAGCGCATCAATGGAATGCGTGGGCAGCGTGAATTCTTTAGTAGGGGGGCGTGATGCGAACGACACTGGCATTATTACGGGCGTTACGCGACAAGGGTGAAAAAATTGCAACGTTGACCTGCTATGACGCCAGCTTTGCTGCGTTGCTTGAGGCGTGTGGTGTTGACGTGCTCCTGGTGGGTGACTCACTTGGTATGGTGCTACAGGGGCACGAGACCACCCTGCCGGTCACCTTGGACGACATGGTCTATCACACGTCCTGCGTGTCACGCGTGGCAAAAAAGTCTTTCCTGGTTGCCGATATGCCATTTTGTACTTCCCAGGTTAGCCCAGAAAAAACATTTGAGAATGCTGCGCGCCTGATGGTCGCAGGCGCGCAGATGGTCAAGCTTGAAGGTGGGGCAGCGATGACTGAGACCATTCGATTCTTGACCGAGCGTGGCATACCGGTGTGCGCCCATATTGGCCTAACACCTCAGTCGGTACACCAAATGGGCGGCTACCATGTGCAGGGCAGGGCCGATGTTGATGCACAAAAATTGCTGCAGGATGCGGTACTGGTTGAGCAGGCGGGGGCCGGGTTGTTGGTGCTGGAGGCAATGCCAGCATTGCTGGCCGCTGAAATTACTGCCAATGTTTCTGTTCCCACCATAGGAATAGGTGCGGGTGTAGATTGTTCTGG
>DKNB01000057.1 GCA_002470125.1 Gallionellales bacterium UBA7399
CCAGCTGAAATTGTTGCAGCCGTCTGATTGAGTGAGACCCATAACCAGTGCATCCTCGATGGGGAGCTGGTTGAGCTGGATACTTTGCGCTACACCCCGGCGGGGGTGGCACGAATTGCATTAAAGATACGTCACACTTCGACTCAGCAAGAGGCTGGCGTGGAACGTAAAGTGCAATGTGATATACCAGCTTTGGCACTTGGTGTAGCCGCCAAGCAAGCCAGCGAAATGCAAGTTGGGCAGCGTGTCAGGGTGGAAGGATTTTTGGCTCAGCGTAGCTTACGAATAACGCAACTTGTGTTGCACATTAACAACATTATTTTAGGATAGGAAACATAGCATGGCTCGTGTATTTAAGAAAAAAGATGACAAGAAGAACAACTCTTCACGTCAACTATTCAAACGCCGCAAATTCTGCCGTTTCACCGCAGACAAGATAGCGGAGGTTGATTACAAGGATTTAAACATCCTAAAAGAGTTTATTTCTGAGAACGGAAAGGTTATTCCGGCTCGAATTACCGGAACCAAGTCTCGTTTCCAACGTCAATTGGGTGTCGCAATTAAGCGTGCACGCTTCTTGGCGTTGCTGTCCTACACAGATCTGCACTAAGGAGTAAGGTATGCAAATAATACTGATGGAAAAAATGGTTAACCTGGGCCAACTGGGTGACATAGTTAAGGTTAAGAATGGCTATGCACGTAATTTTTTAATCCCCCAAGGGAAGGCCAAGCGTGCCACAGATGACAACAAGGCTGAATTTGCAGTGCGTCGCCTTGAGCTGGAGGCCGCAGAGAGAGCCAAAATGGCGGAAGCTCAGGCACTCGCTGCAAAATACAGCGAACTGATCGTTAAGATATCCCAGAAGGCTGGCGTTGACGGAAAGCTGTTTGGATCCGTAACCAACGCAGACATCGTGGCAGCCCTAGCATTGCAGGGCTGCAATATAGAAAAGAGCCAAGTGCGCATGCCAGATGGGCACCTCAAGAAGATCGGTGAGTACCCGATTACCATAGGGTTGCATACTGATGTTGCGGTAGCAATTACCGTGATAGTCACAGGCGAAGACAACTCGTAATCAATAGCGTGTGGCCGTAAACAAAAATAGGGCTGGAGACAGCTCTATTTTGTTTTAATCGGTTATTTTTAGATGCATATTTAATGGTTGCGTGCGTCATCCAGGCAGCAAACAGTGATTCGGGCTGCGCTTTGGACTTAAGGCCTCCAGATGATAGAATGCATCAGTTGGCCCTTAATTGACCCTCGTACCATGCAAAACTTCTCCACCCCACCCGTAGACTCTCAGCTTGAGGCATTAAAACTTCCACCGCATTCGGTAGAGGCAGAGCAGTCCGTGCTGGGCGGTATTTTTTTAGATGCAAATGCACTGGAAAAGATTGCCGATCTTATAAGCGAACAAGATTTTTATCGATTTGAGCATCGCCTAATTTATCGGCACATTGCCCGTCTAACCGAACATGCAAAGCCGGTTGACGTCATCACCGTGGCAGAGTCCCTGGAAGGCAATAGCGAGCTTGATAAGGCTGGCGGGCTAGCCTACCTCGGCTCACTCGCGCAAAATGTACCGTCCGCTGCCAACATAAGACGCTATGCAGAGATTGTCCGTGAGCGTGCCATCATGCGAAAACTGGTTGAGGTGGGTAGTGAGATCGCCACTAGCGCCTACAATCCTGCCGGGCGTGATGCTGGCCAGTTACTGGATGAGGCGGAGAGCAGAGTATTTGAGATTGCCGAAGCTGGCGAACGTGGTCGCCAGGGCTTCACTCCCCTTCCTCCGCTCCTAACCAGGGTTGTGGAACGAATTGAAACGCTTTACGGCCGTGACAACTCAAGTGATGTAACAGGGGTGGCGAGTGGATTTACGGACCTGGATAGCATGACTTCTGGATTGCAGCCAGGTGAACTGGTTATTGTCGCAGGTCGTCCAAGCATGGGAAAAACTGCTTTCGCCATTAACATTGCAGAGCACGTTGCGCTAGAGGGCCGCAAGCCGGTGGCCATCTTTAGCATGGAGATGGGTGGCGTTCAGTTAGCGATGCGCATGATAGGCTCGGTAGGAAAGCTCAACCAGCATGACTTGCGTACGGGACGCCTACAGGAAGATGACTGGCCGAGATTAACTCACGCACTGGGACGACTAAACGAGGCAGACATATTCATCGATGAGACTGCAGCGCTCAACTCGCTTGAGTTACGTTCACGCGCCCGGAGACTGCATCGACAAAGTAACGGCCTGGGGTTGATCATAATCGATTACCTGCAGCTGATGTCCTCCCCCTCAAGCAAGGCAAGCGAAAATCGCGCCACTGAAATTTCCGAGATCTCACGCTCTCTGAAAGCATTGGCAAAAGAGCTGCAAGTGCCGGTGATGGCCCTGTCACAACTTAACCGAAGCTTAGAGCAGCGTCCCAACAAGCGCCCCATGATGTCAGACCTGCGGGAGTCTGGTGCCATTGAACAGGATGCAGATTTGATCTTGTTTATATACCGTGACGAGGTGTACAACCCAGACTCACCAGACAAGGGCAAGGCTGAGATCATCATCGGCAAGCAGCGTAACGGCCCTATAGGCAAGGTTGAGTTAACTTTCCGCGGTGAGTTTACGCGCTTTGATAACTTCGCCCACTCACACTCCCAGTATTAGGAGCGGGTGCATCACCACCTGTCTATAATAGATCTCGCGCACAAAATTCCACTCGTCACGGCCCCCTCTAGGGTGGCTGGGTAGTCACCGTTCGTGTAATCACCCGCCAACATGACATTGGCGAGCGGCGTTTCGTTCTCCGGCCGAAGTAGGCCTGTCTCACATGAGAAGGTGGCACGCTTCTCCGCAATAACCTTATACCAAAGGGGATCCGTCTTTATGTGGAGCTGTTCGCGCAGCTCATGAATGACATTCTGTGCGAGCAACTCGTGTCCACAATCCTGATGCCGACCTTGTGCGCTGATAACCACAGCAACAAGTCCGCGTTGCCCAGAGATGCGCCCTTTGTCGAATAGCCACTGTGAGTAGCATCGATCCAAGCCCAGCATAGGAAGCGGCAGAGAAACGCACTCCGGATACTGTATATATACGGTATACACGGGCTGGTGAGGGATAGCCGCAATCTGCTCAGCCACATCCTTAAGTTGCGGCAGGCTAGAGAGCAAACGCGCGGCATTGGTGGGTGAGGTTGCGCAGACAGCGTGACTAAAGGATCTTGTCTGCACAGCGGGTAGGGAATCCTGACTAACCATCAATGCGATTCCCTCGTCCTGAGGAAGTACAGCACGTACCTCACAAGCGCAAACCACCTCACCCCCGCGTTGTTTAATGTATGCGGCGGCTCGATCTGGGAAGAGCGCCGTCAGATCCATGCGCGATAAGAGCATGTCGCTAGCGCTACGTGATCCACCAAAGCTTTCACGCAAGACATTCAAAAATACCTGCGCGGAGGCAATACCTAGTGGCGTATTAAGTGCGGCAACGCAGAGCGGCTCCCACAGTAGGCGAGCGAGCCTGTCACCCTGCTTGTGGCTATCCAGCAACTCGTATGCGCTCATGTTTGTCGACAGTTTAAACTTCGTGCATGCCATTGCCATGTAAAACCTGGCGACACTCAAGCGTTCGCGGAGTGACAGCCCCTTCGCACTCAGCAGCCCAACAACAAGATGGAGTGGGGCGGGTAGGTACGCCGCCTTGAATTCAAGATGATTGTGCAATGTCAATCGAAGTGGGAGGCGCAATAGGTCCCGCTCTGGATTGCCGCCAACCTGCTCAATGAGCCTGAGTGTTTGCCGGTAGCAGCCGAGCAGAATGTGCTGCCCATTATCGAGCTGGGTGTCGTTATAGATGACGCCGCGCGCACGACCGCCGAGCTGCCTAGCACTTTCGAATACCGTGACCCTGATGTTGGCTGAGGCCAGCGTAGCAGCGACTGCCATGCCGGCATAACCGCCGCCAACGATGGCAACATGACGTTTATTGTCTGTGTTCACATGATCCTAAGTGGTTATGGGTGGAAATGGCCAGACCGCGTAGCTCCCGGTTTTAATTGGATGCCCAAACCTTCAGCGCTAACCACAGTTTATGCAGCGGGGTAAGCGAGGCACGCACCCTCAGGACATGACAGCCGCTGTCGATAATCCCTGCTAAGGTTACCCGATAAATTTCGGCCATAATTAGACCGACACGCTGCGCCTTACGATCGACATCAGGCAGCTGCTCGACAGCCTTGCTGTAGTAGTGCTGCGCGCGATCGATCTGAAAATGTATTAATTTGTGGAACGCCTCACTTTCTTGCCCGCCCAGAATGTCCTCTGTACGCACACCAAAAAGTTCGATCTCATCAAGCGGTAGATAGATACGACCACGTCGAGCATCCTCACCCACATCACGAATGATGTTAGTGAGCTGCAAGGCGATACCGAGGTCGTATGCATATTTGAGCGTGCCCGGATTGGTGTAACCAAAAATTTCTGCGGCAAGCAGGCCGACCATGGAGGCAACACGGCAACAGTAATGCTCGAGATCTTCGAAGTTGGCATACCGATTTTGCCGTAGGTCCATCTCCATGCCATTAATAATTTCATGAAAGTGCTCCTGTGGTAGNNCTTGTACCGTCTAACCACCCCAATCAGGGCGCGCGTGACTGGGTGCTGTGGGGTCCCCATGTACATGGCGGTTACCTCTGTATGCCACCACGCCAACATCGTGTGCGCCACGCTTTCGTTTGAACTCTCGTCCACAACATCGTCCACCTCCCTACAGAAGGCATACAGGGCAATGATGGCACGCCGCCGTGACGGCGACATAAACATAAAGCTGTAATAGAAACTTGACCCGCTCTGAGCCGCCTTGTTTCTACAGTACTGGTCTGGGGTCATGTTAGTTCTAAGTGGGTGATACTCGCTTGGCCTGCCGTCTAAAAGCTGAATGGTGCAATTTTTATGAGCATCATCACCCAGTCCAGCTTTCCCAGAATGGGGCGCTGGTGGAGCATATTAAACCGCGCGATCTCGAGTTTGTCTAGGATGCGATTACCGCCCGCGATGATGAGCCGCATCTCAAGGCCAACACGGCCAGTCAGTATGCTGCCGAGCGGGGCGCCACTACGCATAATATCGCGCGTACGTTGCACTTGGAATAGCATGAGCTTGCGCCAAGCATCGTCCACAATTTTTTGCGAGATGTGCTGCTCGTTGACCCCAAGATTGGCCATCTCATCTTGTGGTATGTAGATGCGGCCTATGGCGTAGTCACGGGCAATGTCCTGCCAAAAGTTGGTCAGCTGCAGACCGGTGCAGATGGCATCCGAGTATGCGATATTCGATGGGCTGGCCTCGCCGTACAGGTGCAGCAGTAGTCTGCCGATTGGATTGGCAGAGCGGTCACAGTAATCTAAGACCTCTTGAAAGTTGGCGTAACGCTTTTTGAGTACGTCCCGAGAGAATGCATCCAGTAAATCATAGAGAGGCTGCAGTGGCAGCTGGTGATGCGCAACGACTTCAGTTAGGTCTCGGAAGAGGGGGGTCAAAGGAGGTTTGTTTTCAGAGATGCGGTCCAGCTGGTCACGGAAGCTGTTGAGCGCGGCCAGGCGCTCCTCATTTCCAGAGCTCCCCTCGTCAGCATGGTCGTCTGCCTGGCGCGCAAAAGAGTAGATCACTTTGACCGCCTTCCGCAAGCGCTTCGGTAGCAAAATAGAGGCGACAGGAAAATTTTCGTAGTGGTTGGCGTCCATCGTAACTAAGAATTTAAGTGCTATAGGGTATGAATGGATGACAATTCTAGGCGGGCTGCCATCGGGCAAGCTAGGCTGGAATATTATTCCTGCCAGAGATTAGGTCTTCGCGATTCAGCATAAATACAAAATGACTGCCCCCAGATACCTCCAGCCAGGTAAACGGTAGTCCGGGGTATGCGTTTTCAAGTGCTGTGCGATTGTGACCAATCTCCACCACCAGTAACCCACCTGGGTTGAGGTGGTCGGCCGCATGACTGAGTATCGAACGCGTTGCATCTAACCCGTCCACACCACTACCCAGGGCAAGGGAGGGCTCGTGTTGGTATTCCGCTGGTAGCGCGCTCACGGATGGCGCATCCACGTAAGGTGGATTGCTGATGATTAGGTCGTACTTGTTGCCCTTGAGATTTAAGAATAGATCTGACCTGAGTATATTTATTTGTGCCCCCATGCCGTGGTCAGCCACGTTACGTTTCGCTACCTCAAGCGCCTCTGGGGATATATCAACCGCATCAATCATGGCAGCGGGAAAGGTATGCGCAGCCAGGATGGCGAGGCACCCGCTACCTGTACACAGGTCTAGCACGCTGGTTACGCTTGCTGTGTCGGCCACCCAGGGGGAGAGTTGCTCCAATAGTAATTCTGCTATGAAGGAGCGCGGTACGATAACACGCTCATCCACGTAAAAACAAAAGTTTCCCAGCCAGGCCTCGTGCGTTAGGTACGCCGCAGGAATTTTTTTATCTATGCGCTGGATAAGCAGTAGGAGTAATGCGTCCCTCTCACAAGAGGTGAGTCGAGCATCCAGGAACGGATCGAGTGTGTCTAACGGTAGGTGTAGGGTGTGCAGGATAAGATAGGCCGCCTCGTCATACGCGCTGGCCAGACCGTGCCCAAAGCTGAGCTTGGCCTCGCTGAATTCGCTGACCACAAAACGCAACCAATCACGTATAGTGAGGAGCTCGTCGGTGCAGTTTTTTTTGTGAAGTGCACTCATGCGCGATCAACCAGCAGGTTGACCAGTGTGCCGCAGTAAATCTCAGAAAGCGTGTCTAGGTCAGCTACGGGCACGCATTCGTTGAGCTTATGAATGGTCGCATTGAGCGGACCGAATTCGATCACCTGTGGACAGATGTCGGCTATAAAGCGCCCATCCGAGGTCCCGCCGTTGGTTGAAAGTTCCGTATCCAGGCCCGTCACTTTTTTGATAGCAGAGCTGACCGCCTCCACGAGGTCGCCACGAGGGGTAAGGTAAGGCTTTCCGGAGAGCGACCAGGCGAGGTCGTAACTCAGTTGATATCGATCGAGGATGGCGTGAGTCTTTTGTTTCAGCTCGTCTACCGTGCTTGCCGTTGAGAAGCGAAAGTTAAACTCCAGATCCAGCGTGCCCGGAATAACGTTGCTCGCCCCGGTGCCACCATGTATGTTTGAAACCTGCCAGGTGGTTGGCGGAAAGTAGGCGTTCCCGTCATCCCAGGTCACCGCGGCCAGCTCGGCAATGGCCGGCGCTGCGAGGTGGATTGGATTCTTGGCCAGGCTTGGGTAGGCAATGTGGCCCTGCACACCCTTAACGACAAGTTTTCCAGAGAGTGATCCGCGTCGTCCGTTCTTGATGGTGTCGCCAGTCTTATTGGAGGAGGTGGGTTCACCCACGATACAGTAGTCCATCTTTTCGCCGCGCTCCCGTAGTGCGTCGACCACGCGAACCGTTCCATTGATTGCCACGCCCTCCTCGTCGGAGGTGAGCAGCAAGGCAATCGACCCGGCATGCTCTGGGTGGGCCGTCACAAACTGTTCGATCGAGGTCACAAAGGCGGCTAGCGAGCCCTTCATGTCCGCGGCCCCACGCCCGTAAAGCATGCCATCGCGTACACTTGGGGTGAATGGGTCGCTGTGCCATTGGTCTAGCGGCCCGGTCGGCACAACGTCGGTGTGTCCCGCAAAGCAAACCAGCGGCCCCGTGTGACCACGCCGCGCCCATAGGTTGTCCACGTTCTCGTAACGCGACATCTCCAACTTAAACCCAAGGGGCTCCAGTCTCTTGCCGATGAGGGTCAGGCACCCCTCGTCCAAAGGGGTCAGTGAACGGCGAGAGATGAGTTGTTTGGCAAGTTCTAGGGTTTTAGACATAGGTGTATATCAAGACTTATGGTTTGAAAATATTTTCATAGTTGACGCTATCAAATCCAATATGCACCAGCTTGCCGCCCTTTTCTAGAAGAGGGCGCCTGATCACGCTTGGTTTTTCAAGCATCAACGCCAACGCGCTGGCGTCATCGCAAACCGCCTGCTGGCGGGAGGCAGGTAGGCCTCGCCAGGTCATACCCTTTCGGTTGACCAGGCTCTCCCAGCCGGCCTGCTTTAGCCAACGCTGCGCCAACTCGGAGCTGACACCCTGCTTTTTAAAGTCGTGGAACTGGTAGTGCTCGCCGTGCTGGTCTAGCCAGGCGATGGCCTTGCGCACCGTGCTGCAGTTTCCGATTCCATATAGCTTCATTCAGCTCAACCTATCAGCGTGCTTGGTCTAGGGCGATGGTGCTGCCAGCACACTTAAATACCGCGCAGCAACTCATTTATTCCTACCTTTGCCCTAGTCTTCGCGTCCACCCGCTTAACAATCACGGCGCAATAAAGGCTGTAGGCCCCATCCTTGGATGGCAGGTTTCCGGACACCACCACCGAACCCGCTGGGACGCGTCCGTACTGAACCTCACCGGTTTCCCGGTCGTAGATCTTTGTGCTCTGTCCGATGTACACGCCCATCGATATCACCGCGCCTTCCTCAACGATGACGCCCTCCACGATCTCGGAGCGGGCACCAATAAAACAGTTGTCCTCGATAATGGTGGGATTGGCTTGTACTGGCTCCAGCACGCCACCAATACCAACGCCGCCACTCAGGTGCACGTTCTTGCCGATCTGTGCGCACGAGCCGACCGTTGCCCATGTGTCGACCATGGCCCCCTCGTCCACGTAGGCACCAATGTTGACGTAGGAGGGCATTAAGACCACGTTCTTTGCGATGAAGGAGCCCTTACGCGCTGCGGCCGGTGGCACGACACGAAAGCCACCGTCACGAAAATCACGCGAGTTGTAGTCGGCAAACTTTGAGGGGACCTTGTCGTAGTAGTTAGTGAACCCACCCTTGATGAAGGCGTTGTCCTCCATGCGGAAAGATAGTAGCACCGCCTTCTTTAGCCATTGGTGGGTCACCCACTGGCCGTCTATTTTTTCAGCCACGCGTAGCGCACCCCGATCGAGGTGGTCAATGACAGTGCCGATCGCGTCCTTTAATTTTGCCTCTACGTTACGTGGCGTTATTTCGGCGCGACGCTCAAAGGCCAACTCGATAATCTGTTGCAGCTGTTCCATAATTTTCCTAGTTAAGTTTACGAGTAAATTCAGCGATACGGTGCGCGGCATCGAGTGTCTCGCCAAGCTCCGCCACCAGGGCAATCCTGATGAAGCCCTTCCCTGGGTTAGTGCCGTGCGCATCGCGTGCCAAAAAGCTTCCGGGCAGCACTGTAACATTATAGTCTCGATGCAGGTATTGCGCGAAATCGGTGTCGGGTATGGGTACCTGCAGCCATAAATAAAAGCTGGCCTCTGGTAACGTTACCGGCAAGGCAGGCTTGAGTATGCTGGCCACCTGCGAAAATTTTTCAGAGTACAGGCGTCGATTCGTGACGACGTGCCCCTCGTCTTGCCAGGCGACGGCACTGGCGGCCTGTACCGCAGGATTCATTGCGCAGCCATGATAGGTGCGGTAGAGCGCAAATTTATCGATGACCTTGGCGTCACCCGCCACAAATCCTGAGCGCATGCCGGGCACATTGGAGCGCTTCGAGAGACTGAAGAATGACACCAGGTTGCGGTAGTCGACGCGCCCCAAACTGTGGGCAGCCTCTAGCGCGCCGAGCGGTGGCCTGTCGAAATAGATTTCTGAGTAGCACTCGTCAGCGGCAATCACAAAGCCGTAACGNNAAACAGCGACTTCCACTCCGCAAGTCCCAGTACACGCCCGGTTGGGTTGCCTGGCGAGCACACATATATGAGCTGGGTTCGCTTCAGGACATCCTGCGGCAGTCGATCAAAGTTCAGTGCATAGTTATCGTCTGGCAGCGTGTTCATGAAGTACGGCGTAGCACCGGCCAACAGAATTGCGCCCTCGTATATCTGATAAAACGGGTTGGGGCATACGGCCGTGGGGTGGCTGCGTGTACGATCAATCACCGCCTGAGCAAAAGAGAATAGCGCCTCGCGGGTGCCATTTACGGGCAGTATCTGCGATCCTACATCGGGTGCCGGAATCCCGTAGCGCCTCGCGAGCCAGTCCGCGATACTGCCGCGCAAGACGTCACCCCCCAAGGTTGTGGGATAATTTGACAGTCCCGCCAGGTTGGCGCTCAACGCGTCACCAATAAATTGTGGGGTAGCGTGCTTAGGCTCGCCTATCTGCAGGCCAATGGGTCGGTAGGCAGCGTTCGCCTGAACCGAGCTCAGTAGTTTAGCGAGCTTACTGAACGGGTAGGGCTGTAAGAGGTTAAGATCTGGATTCACGGTTACTCGCATCTGGCTGAATGGACGTAATTATAAGGGTGTAACGGGTGGCATCAAAACAAAAAATTTTGTCGGTGATCAGCCTCTTGAGCGGCGCGCTTGTGTGGGGCCTGATGTGGTACCCCTACCGCGCACTGTACGGTATGGGGGTGGGCGGCGAGATGTCCACCTTACTGAGCTACTCCATGGCGATGGTATTCGGCCTCATACTTCTTGGACCAATCTGGCGAGAGGTGGGAAATTTTGGGTGGGCGGGTGTCGGGTTGATGATCAGCGCGGGCNNCAAACCTAGGCTATGTCCTGGCCATGCTGGACGGCGAGGTGATGCGCGTCCTACTGCTGTTCTACCTCGCCCCACTGTGGACGGTACTCCTGTCTTACTACCTGTTGAATGAAAAATTAAATCGTTACGGTTACGGCATTATCGCACTGTCATTGGGTGGCGCATTCGTTATACTGTGGGACACCCATAACGGCCTGTCGCTCCCCCAAAACAGTTCAGAGTGGATAGGCCTTTCAGCGGGAATGAGCTTCGCCCTGATGAATGTGATGGTGCGCCGTACGCAGGGACTCAGCATCGCCTTCAAGGCGGCCAACATATGGCTGGGAACGATACTGTTCACCGCCACACTACTGCTGTACCAGGGCGGCATCATGGACCAACTGAGGGACGTGACGCCTTCGGCCTGGGGACTGCTGTGGTTGGTTGGCCTGGTGTTGTGCTCGAGTAGCTTTATCCTGCAGTACGGACTAACCAATCTTCCAGCAAATCAGGCCATCGTACTTTTCTTATCCGAGCTGGTGTTTGCCGCGGCATCCTCGTATCTGCTGGTGGATGAGGACATGGGCCTACGGGAAATAATCGGTGCGATGCTAATTGTGTTGGCCAGCCTGCTATCTGGAAAGTGCACGACCAATCCAGACGTGCCATTCGTTGAGAGAGATAGATGAAGACAGCTAAGTTTATTACCCTTGAGGGGGTGGACGGGGCCGGCAAGAGCACCCACCTGACCTGGCTTGCCGACAGCCTGCGCAAGCAGGGCATTCAGGTCCTGGTAACCCGTGAGCCCGGCGGCACAGACCTTGGCGAACGTCTGCGTGACATACTGCTCAGTCAGTCGATGCGTGGAGAGACGGAGGCGCTACTCATGTTTGCCGCTCGCTTGGAACATATCGAGCAGGTGATCAAACCGGCCCTGCAGCAAGGAACCTGGGTCATCTCGGACCGATTCAGCGATGCCAGTTTTGCCTACCAGGGTGGCGGCAGGGGGGTCAGCATGGAGAAGCTTGAGCAGTTGGAGCGCTGGGTACACGAGACCCTCCAGCCAGACCTGACGCTACTGTTCGACCTGCCGGTTGAGGTGGCACGCCAACGCCTGTCCGGGGGCGCCGCGCCGGATCGATTCGAGCAGGAGAAGAGCGACTTCTTCGAGAGGGTGCGGCAGGCCTACCTCGAGCGACAAAAGAGACACACGGCTAGGTTCACCCTGATTGACGCGACACAGACGCCAGCGCAAGTTAAGGAGGCGCTGGTCGATGTGTTGTCTACGCTTTTGAGCTAGGCGTGGTACGGGTTTGCCATTTCAATGCGCTCTTGCGATAATTCAACGGTGTGATGCAAGCTGGTCCGTGTGTTGAAACTTAACCTATCGCACTCACTTAAAATATGAACGAACTACAAATTAGTCTGCTCGGTGTTGGCGTGTTCCTGGTACTGGCGGTGTTCGCCTATAACTGGCAGCAGCAGCGCAAGTNNCAAGTACCGACGCGAGTACGGTGCGGCATTCAGGCACGAGCATGCGGACGCGCTGTACCACACAGTGACGGAGCTCCCGGCGGACGAGGAGCCGGCACCAGAGGAGGATGACTCGCCGATGCCGGACGAGGTGCCACATGGTTACGTGAACAACGAGGTGTGTGAGTTACTAAGTGACGACACGGACTACATCGCGCTGATCACACCCAAGAGCCCGGCAGGAACCGACGCCCTAGCACCCCTCTGGCAGCAACGCTTTGATTTCGACAAGAGCGTCAACGTGTGCGGCCTAAACACAGCCAGCGGTGAGTGGGAGAGGGTGATTGCCGACAGCCCGATCCACTACTCCTCGTTCAAGCTTGCCCTGCAGTTGGTGAATCGATCTGGTGCGGTGAGCGAGGCTAAACTTACCTCGTTTCGTGCACTCGCACAGGCCGTCACGGTAGAGCTACGTGCCCACGCAGTGCTGCCCGACCCAAAGAAAATTGCTGAGCGGGCGGGGGACATAGATAAATTTTGCGCGTCCGTTGACCAGCTGGTTGCCCTAAACATCTTGGCTGGTGCCGGTGAGCTGCTCGCTGGCGAGGACATCGCACACGTGGCCGAACAGTATGATTTGAATCTGCAGGCGGACGGCACCTTTCACCTGATCGATGCGCAGGGGCAGACCCTACTCAGCCTGTGCAATGAGGACAACACGCCCTTCCAGCATCAAACACTGGGCCAGGTAAACGTGGCCTGCCTAACCTTGTTGCTGGACGTCCCACGTACAGAGCAGCCGACGCTTGCCTTTGACCAGATGGTCACGCTGGCGCAAAAACTGGCCAGCAGACTGGGTGCTAGCGTGGTGGACGCGCACCACGCGACACTGAGCGACGCGGGCATCGCGCTAATTCGTGAGCAGATTTCCGTTGTCGAGGAGCGCATGCGGATCCACAAGATTCCGGCAGGTAGCGCACAGGCACGCAGGCTGTTTCCCTAACTTTGATCTCGGGCTGGGCTTTATGAATGAGTGACGAACCGGTATTGCATCGTGTCGCGCACTTGCGTGCGGAGATTGAGCGGCACAACTACCAGTACCACGTTCTGGACGACCCCCTCGTTAGTGATGCAGAGTACGACGCGATGTTTCGTGAGCTGCAGACCCTAGAAGCACGGCACCCGTCACTTGCCACACCAAGCTCGCCTACGCAGCGAGTAGGCGCCTCACCGCTACTTTCATTTGACCAGGTCGTACATCACACCCCGATGCTCTCGCTTAACAACGCCTTCAACGAGGATGAAGTGCGGGCATTCGACAATCGCATCCGCGAAACATTGGGTGTGGCCGAGGTGGAATACTCGGTAGAGCCTAAATTTGATGGGCTGGCGGTTTCGCTCACCTATCGGGACGGCGTGTTTGTGCAGGGTGCTACGCGTGGCGATGGTGCGGTGGGTGAGGACGTCACCCAAAACCTACGCACCGTACGAAACATCCCGCTGAGACTGGCGAAGCCCATCACGTTTATCGAAATACGCGGGGAGGTGATGATGTTCAAGGCCGACTTCGCGGCACTTAATCTTCAACAGCAGGACATGGGTGCTAAGCCGTTCGCCAACCCACGCAACGCGGCGGCGGGTTCACTGCGCCAGCTCAATCCACAGGTCGTGTCCGGCCGCCACCTGAGCTTCTTGGCCTACGGGGCAGGGGCGATCGATGGCTCGACGCTTCCAGACACACACTCGGGACAGCTGGAGTACCTGCAAAAACTCTTTGTGCCGGTCCCGCAGGGTCGTCGCGTGGTTCAGGGGTTAGACGGACTGATCGCCTACTATCGCGAGATCGGTGAGGCGCGTAATGGACTGCCGTACGAAATTGATGGCGTGGTGTACAAGGTCAACAACATGTTACAACAGGCTCGTTTGGGCTACGTGTCGCGGGCGCCACGCTTTGCACTGGCGCACAAGTTTCCGGCGGAGGAGGCGCTGACCACCATCTTAGACATCGAGGTACAAGTTGGCAGAACGGGTGCGCTCACCCCGGTGGCACGCTTAGCACCAGTCTTTGTGGGTGGCGTGATGGTGACCAACGCCACGCTACACAACGAGGAGGAGCTGCACCGCAAGGACGTCCACATCGGTGACGTCGTGAGCGTCCGACGTGCTGGCGACGTAATCCCTGAGGTCGTACGCGTCTTGCTTGAGAGGCGCCCCGCGGACGCACGCAAATTCAGCATGCCAAAGACTTGTCCAGCCTGTGGCGCGCAGGTCACCAAACAGCTGGACGAGTCGACATGGCGCTGCAGTGGCGGAATATTTTGCCCAGCACAAAGGAAGCAGGCACTGCTACACTTCGCCAGCCGTCGTGCCCTGGATATTGATGGGCTCGGCGAGAAACTGATCGATCAGCTGGTGGACCAGGGACTGGTTAGTACGCCCGCAGATCTCTACGGGCTGAGCCTAGGCGAGCTGGCTCAGCTGGAACGCATGGGCGAGAAGTCCGCACAAAATTTTTTGGATGGGATTGAGCGCAGCAAGCGGACCACACTCGCACGCTTTATCTACGCGCTGGGTATCCGTAACGTGGGCGAGGTGACCGCGAAAGCGCTGGCGCGTCACCTTTTGACTCTGGATAACCTTATTAAAATTGATGAGGCGAGACTACAACTTGTCCCTGACATCGGACCGATCGTTGCGCAAAGCATCACCACATTTTTTACGGAGCCGCATCACCTCGAGCTGGTGGCACAGCTTCGTGCCGCGGGCGTCTGGTGGCCAGAGTCGGATGAGGTGGTGGCGCGGCCGACGCCACTGGGGGGCAAGACCTTTGTGCTGACGGGCACGCTCAGCAGCATGAGTCGCGAAGAGGCAAAGTCTAGGCTCGAGGCGCAAGGTGCGCAGGTAACCGGCAGCGTTTCTCAAAAAACAGACTACCTGGTGGCCGGTGAAGAGGCCGGCACCAAGCTCGACAAGGCGCTCAAGCTCAATGTTGCCGTGCTCGATGAGCAGCAGTTTTTAGCACTACTGGATGCGAGCAAGGCGTGACCCCGGTCTGGGGTCTAATTTTAAATTGTTAACCTAGGGGCTGCGAATGCATACCACGACCAAAATTACCAAGGCGGTGTTTCCTGTGGCGGGATTGGGTAGCCGCTTCCTGCCCGCCACCAAGGCCAGCCCCAAAGAGATGATGCCTGTGGTTGACAAGCCCCTGATCCAGTACGCGGTGGAGGAGGCGGTGGCGGCCGGGATCACCGACATGGTGTTCATCACCGGTCGAAACAAGCGCGCCATCGAGGACCACTTTGACACCGCCTACGAGATCGAGGCCGAACTCTCCGCGCGCGGAAAGAATGATCTGCTGCGCATGGTGCAGGAAGTCATCCCGGACCACGTGAACTGCATCTACATCCGCCAGTCGGAGGCCTTGGGGTTAGGCCATGCGGTGCTGTGCGCGCGGTCGGTGATACACGACGAGCCGTTCGCGGTCATCCTGGCCGACGACTTGATTGCCGGCAAGATACCGGTCATGCAGCAGATGGTAGAGGTTTATCACCGTCACCAGTGCTCCGTACTGGGCGTGGAGGATGTGCCACGGTCGCAAACGGCAAGCTACGGTATCGTCGGCAGCAGTAATCTAGAGAGCAACGTGGAGCAGGTGAACGTCATCGTCGAAAAGCCCAGCCCCGCAGTAGCACCCTCCACCCTAGCGGTTGTGGGGCGCTACGTACTGACGCCACGCATATTCCATCACCTGGCACAGCTAGAGGCGGGCGCGGGGGGTGAGATTCAGCTAACCGACGGCATCTCCGCCTTACTCAAAGAGGAGAGGGTGTTAGCGTATAGGTTCAGCGGGACCCGCTACGATTGCGGATCCAAGCTGGGTTACCTCAAGGCGACGGTGGCATTCGGTCTCGACCACCCCGAGCTTGGGGAGGAGTTTGCCGACTACCTAGCCGGAAAAGATTAGAATTATGATAATGTATAAGATTAATAATACTGCACTAGTTATTGATTAATATGTAATAAGTAACATACGATGGAATCGGCTTGGAATCTGGGTAACGATTCATCTGTTTTTTTGAGGGAGCGCACGGAATGATAGCGATCATTGGGGGTTCGGGGCTCGCGCAGCTGGCCAATCTGGAGATATCGCATCGGCAGGTGATGCGCACACCCTACGGTGAGCCATCTGGGGCGATCACCTTTGGCTGCTTGCGGCAGCACGAGGTCATATTTATTGCCCGCCACGGTTACGGCCACACCATCCCACCACACGAGGTGAACTATCGCGCCAACCTCTGGGCACTCAAGGAGCAGGGGGCTAGGAAGGTTATCTCCGTCGCCGCCGTGGGCGGCATACGTGCCGACTTATCACCCGGGACGCTCGTTATACCCAATCAGATTATTGACTACACCCACGGACGTGACTTCACCTACTTTGACGGGCAGGACTGCTCCGTGACGCATATTGACTTTACCCACCCGTACGATCGGGTGTTACGCCAAGCAATCCTAGACGCCAGCGTGCATGTCGGCCTGGCCTGCCTGGATGGCGGGGTGTACGCCGCAACCCAGGGACCGAGGCTGGAGACGGCCGCAGAGATCAATCGCTTAGAGCGTGACGGCGCCGACATGGTTGGCATGACCGGCATGCCAGAGGCCGCCTTAGCCAGGGAGCTTGGGCTTAGCTATGCCGCCATCGCGGTGGTCGTGAACCACGCCGCCGGACGCGGTACCAGCGTCGACGGTGTGCAACTGAAAAATATTAGCGTGGTGGCACAGCCCGCCATGGCACGCGTTCGAACCATCCTAGAGTGTGTGGTGAGCTCCAATGCCAACTAGAACGGTGCTGCGCATGGGTGACAAGCGTCTGCTCCTTCGTGCGGAGGAGGTAAGCGCGTTCGACACACCGGCGCTGCACGACCTGCTACTCGACATGCGTGACACGATGAAAGCAATGGATGGCGCGGGCTTGGCAGCACCACAGATCGGGGTGAACCTGCGCGTGGTGATCTTCGGTGTCGAGCTCAACCCACGCTACCCTGACGCGGAGACTGTACCTGAGACCGTGCTCATTAATCCCGTGATCACCCCACTCACAGAATCAGGTGACCCTATGAGCTTTACCGGCCTGCGTAACGAGCTTGGGCGGGACATGGTGGAGGGATGGGAGGGCTGCCTGAGCGTGCCAGGACTGCGTGGGCTGGTGCCGCGTTTTCAGTTTGTGCGTTATCAGGGGTACGACGAGTACGGTGCGCGTATCGATCGCACGGTCACCGAATTCCACGCTCGGGTGGTGCAGCACGAGTGCGACCATCTAGACGGGATTCTGTACCCCATGCGCATCCGTGACATGAGTCAGTTCAGCTTTACGGACGTGTCACAACCAGATGAGTCGTCGGACGAGTAGGGCGGGCTACGCCCCAGTCATCTTTGATGGCTGCACCCAGCGCTCGAACTCCTCTTCCGAAACGTAGCCTAGCGCCAACGCCGCCTCCTTCAGGGTGCAACCGTCTCGGTGTGCCCGCTTGGCGATCTCGGCGGCCCGGTCGTAGCCAATGTGTGGGGTGAGCGCGGTTACCAGCATCAGCGAGCGCTCTAGCAATTCACTGATGCGCTCGCAGTTTGGCTCTATGCCACGCACACAGTGCTCCTCCAGGCTTTCCATACCGGTCGCAAGGAGGCGCACACTCTGCTGGAAGTTGTGAGCGATGAGTGGTTTAAAAACGTTCAGCTCAAAATTTCCTGAAGCCCCTCCCAAGTTGATCGCGACATCGTTACCGAACACCTGACAGCACAGCATCGTGATCGCCTCGCACTGGGTTGGGTTAACCTTTCCAGGCATGATTGAGCTGCCCGGCTCGTTCTCAGGAATGCTAATTTCGCCGAGGCCGGAGCGCGGTCCAGATGCCATCCACCTAATGTCGTTGGCAACCTTCATGAGGGCTGCGGCGAGTGTCTTGAGCATGCCGTGCGCTGCCACGAGCGCGTCATGCGCTGCCAGTGCCGCAAACTTATTTGGGGCGCTTCTAAATGGCAGGCCTGTGCTGCTGGCCAACTCTGCGGCAACACGTGCGCCGAACTCGGGGTGCGTATTGAGCCCGGTACCCACCGCCGTCCCCCCAACTGCGAGTTCGTATAGCGAGGGCAGGGTGGCACCAATCATGGACTCGGCGTAATCCATCTGCGCCACGTAGGCAGAGAACTCCTGCCCCAGAGTTAAGGGGGTGGCGTCCTGCAGATGCGTGCGCCCGATCTTGACGATGCCATCAAATTGATTGGACTTTGTGTCCAGTGTTGTGCGCAGACCAGAGAGCGCGGGTAAAAGGTCATGGGTGATGGCGAGAGCAGCCGCCACGTGCATCGCCGTGGGGAAGACGTCGTTGGATGACTGCCCGAGATTGACGTCGTCGTTAGGGTGTATCAGACGACCCTTGCCACGCGACCCGCCCAGAATCTCAGAAGCGCGGTTGGCGAGTACCTCGTTTAGGTTCATGTTGGTCTGAGTGCCCGACCCCGTCTGCCATACCGACAGGGGAAACTCTTGCGGGTGCTGACCAGCTAGCACCTCGTCCGCCGCCTTGATGATAGCGTTACTCTTGTCAGCACCCAGTAGGCCCAGGTCACGATTCACCAGTGCGCAGGCACGCTTAACTCGGGCGAGTGCGAAGATTATCTCCTCTGGCATTCTTTCGGATGAGATCCTAAAGTACACGAGCGAGCGCTGTGTCTGCGCCCCCCAGAGTCGCTCTGTGGGGACCTCTATGGGGCCGAATGTGTCGCACTCTGTTCTAGTTTTTGTCATGCCGGGTTACTCTTATTTGGTGATGATGTAGGCCTGCTGAATACCGAATCCGCCACCAGAGAAATCTTTTTCTATGTCGTAAAAGATACGATTGATTGGATTAAATCCTGGGTATGCTGCGGGGTCGGTTACGAGCTCCCTTAAGAACCTTGACCCCAAGTAATAGATCGAAGAGAACTCGTTAACTGTAAAGGACAGACCCTTATTCATTAGAAAATTCTCCAGTAACTCTTTCTTGAAGAATCGATTCGAGTCGTGCTCAACCAACGGCGGCATATCCTTGAGCTGCCTCAGTGCGTTCAGCAGTGTGAACGGCTCCAGGAATGGCTCCGATAGGATCACCTTGCCCCCAGGCTTGACAACCCTTAGGCACTCGTTGATCGCGACCTGTTGCTCCTCCCATGTGTCCATGAGCGTAACTACTCGGGTCGCATAGACGAGGTCGAAGCTGGCGTCATCGAACTGGAGGGCGTTGATGTCACCCACCTCAAATTTGATAACGTCGCCAGACCACTGGGCCTTCTTTAGGGTGTTGGCCTGCTTGATCATGTTTTCAGCAAAATCGACCCCCGTGATTGATCCCACGTCACGATGTCTCTCCAGCTGCTGGAATGCTGAGTACCCATTGGCACATCCAACATCAAGAATATGATCCCCGCTCGAGATGTGCTCTCCAACGGCATCAATCTCAAGTTCGATCATAAAGTTATCACTCCACGACGCTAGGTGCGAGCCCTTGTGGGTCTTGGCCTGACTCTCCCAGTAGTCCTTGGCGACCGCATCTTTTTCAGTCTTTTCCACTCCATCTCCTTGTAAATTAAATTCACCCCGAGTGGGATGCCATTGTTTTTAGTGTGTTCGCGTCAGCTAACGCCGCTCCCGCAATGCGTAGGGCAGTATTCTAAACAAATCCCACAACATTTACCCAGGTAATACAGCCCAAAGGGGGTTAGATTGAATTCAATTTAACATAATATACATTATGCGAAGTACGAATTAAATGGGCGGGTGGGGTGTTTTTCGCATATCCATCCAAAATATGGGAGTGTATTTCACTCAGCCAGCTGATCGGTTTATTATATTGCAGTACCCGCCACGAGTGATGACAAGAATTGAATTTATAAAAAATAGTGTGGCTGAGTTTGCGTGACGCCTAAGCGTGTGGGTGTGCGCCGCAGCAAGTTTTTGGCACCATGAACTACCTGAATTTAGAGCCCCTATTTCCCGCTTACTATTGACTGAGTGGCTTGCAGCCAGTAGTATGGCCGGCTTCCATTCCCTGATAGCTCAGTTGGT
>DKNB01000026.1 GCA_002470125.1 Gallionellales bacterium UBA7399
ATGATGTTCATTATTCTGTCTCTGATCGTGGCGGTAGCCGCATTTAATATCGTTTCCACCATGGTTATGGCGGTTACCGACAAGCGGGCTGATATCGCCATCTTGCGCACGCTCGGCGCCACGCCTGCCAGCATCATGAGAATATTTATCGTACAGGGGGTGATCATTGGCTTGGTCGGCTCAGTACTGGGCGTGGCGGGAGGAATCCTCCTGACACTCAACATAGACACCGTGGTGCCATTTATAGAGAAGTTGGTTGGCATGCACTTCCTGTCCAAGGAGGTGTACTTTATTACCGAGCTCCCCTCGGACCTACAGTGCAACGATGTGCTGATCGTGGCGGGCTTCTCCTTCCTTATTAGCCTGCTGGCTACGATCTACCCAAGCTGGCGCGCATCGAAGGTGCAACCTGCGGAGGCACTACGATATGAGTGAGGTAGTTATTTCGTGTCGCAACCTGCGCAAAACATTTGCGCAGGGGGGGCTGACTGTGCCCGTACTCCATGACATCAATATCGATATATCGCGTGGTGAACGTGTTGCCATATTGGGTAGTTCTGGTTCCGGAAAGAGCACCCTACTGCACCTGCTCGGTGGCTTAGATAGAGCTAGCGGTGGCAGCGTCTCCATCCTCGGGCATGACGTGCAGACTATGGGGGAGGCTAGCCTTGGCGCCCTGCGCAACCAAGCGCTGGGCTTTGTTTACCAGTTCCATCACCTTTTGGCAGAGTTTACCGCGCTAGAGAACGTTGCCATGCCATTACTAATTCGTGGGATGAAGCGGGACGAAGCAAACCCAATCGCAGCGCGTATGCTTGGACTGGTTGGTCTTGCCCAACGCACAGCGCATCTTCCGGCAGAGCTATCCGGTGGTGAGCGTCAGCGGGTCGCGGTGGCACGTGCACTGGTTACCGAGCCCGCCTGTGTGCTGGCGGATGAGCCCACGGGAAACTTGGATCGCGCTAGTGCGCAAGCATTATTCAGACTCATTCAGGATCTCAATGCAACGCTGAACACGAGCTTTATCATCGTCACCCACGACTTGGAGTTGGCAAGTCAAATGCAACGTCAGCTTCACCTAGTAGATGGTGTCCTGCGCAAAGAGTAATCAAGGCGGCGATCACGAATGGATCGCATATGTTAAGGATTTATTTGATCGCACTCGCTGGTGGCAACTGTCTACGCTGCCGCACCGCCTCGAACAGACAGACCGCAGTAGCCGCGGCAACGTTCAAGGACTCTCCACACCCCAACATCGGAATGGTAACGTGCTGATCAGTCGCCGCCAACAAACTATCAGACAACCCCGCTCCTTCATTGCCAATTACAAAGGCAATTCTTCCCCGGAAATCGCAGCTATATAGGTCCTGTTTTGTATCGACCGCGGTAGCAAAAATTTTGCCGTCAAATTTTTCTATGGCAGCCGAAAGGTCAACAGACTCATGGATGCTCAATGCAAAATGCCCGCCCATCCCCGCACGTAAAACCTTGGGCGACCACACGTCGGCACAGCCCTTGGATAAAAATATCTCATCGCAGCCCGCTGCTGCTGCAGAACGCAATATGGAACCCAGGTTGCCCGGGTCCTGGACATCTTCTATAAATAAGCAGAAGCCGCCTGGCGGGGATGAGACCGGTTGTTGGGGTAAATCAATCAGGGCAAGGATGCATCCAGGGGTTTTTAGGTCTGACAGCTTGGCAAATAGGCTGTCGTCTAATCGGGATAGCGGAACGTCTGGAAATTTCTCGAGTAGCTTCGCCACCTCACGGTTCTGTGCCGCAGAGTCATTGACCAGGAGGTGTTGTGGTTGCTTGTTTCCGGATGCGTGGTAGGCCGCGAGTAGGTGCGTACCATCGAGTATAGTCTGCTGAACCTTCTTACGCTGACGCGCTGAGCCAACCAACTTGAGCAGCTCTTTGTAGAAGGTATTACCGTTCGAACTGATGTGTTTCATGGTTCAGGTCAAGCATACAAATCAAGCGTTGTCCTGCTCCAGTAGGTTACTCATCTCATCTAACGACGGAAGCTCCTGCAGTGAGCGCAAGTTGAGGTCATCCAGCAGCCCCTTGGTGGTGGCATAGAGTGTCGGCTTGCCAGGCGTGTCGCGTGTACCGATCACATCTATCCAGCCGCGTGTCTCTAAGGTCCTTAGGATTTGTGAAGATACTGCCACCCCGCGAATCTCCTCGATATCTCCACGCGTTACCGGTTGACGGTAGGCGATGATCGCAAGTGTCTCCATAACGGCACGGGAATAGCGTGGTGGCTTTTGTGGGTTAAGGCGATCCAGGTAGGGCTGCATCTCTGGGCACGCACGCAATCGCCAGCCACTTGCCACGTGACCAAGCTCCACACCGCTACCGGCATGCTCCTCTGCCAGCTGCTTCAAGAGCCCCTCGACAACAGAGTTTTCTATCGGGGTATCACTAAGCTTTTTCAGCTCTGATAATGACAGCGGCTCTGCGGTGGTCAGCAGGGCAACCTTTAAAATTTTCTTGAGCTGCGTTAGGTCAACCTGCTCGACCACTTCCTCACTCAGCGGTAATGTCTCGACTTGCCCTGACATAGATATTTCCCAATACTTCAGTTTGTGTAATTTCGACCAAAATTTCCTTGGCCAGCTCAAGAATTGCAATAAATGTCACCACTAACGACGCGATACCACCACTCACTTCAAACAAATCTTCAAATTTCTCAAATTCACCGTGGCGCAGTTGACGCAACACACGTGTCATTTGCTCGCGTACCGATAACTCTTCGCGTCTCACCTTATGATGGACGTTTAGTTTAACGCGTAAAAGTAACGACAGCCAAGCCTGACGCAGGTCCTCCACGTTTACATTGGGCAGTCGTTCTTCCACCACACGCTCAATTAAAACCTGAACCAACTCAAAATCACGTCCGGCCTGCGGTAACTCATTTAACTTCTGCGCGGCCAGCTTCATCTGCTCGTACTCAAGCAGGCGACGTAGCAATTCGGCACGAGGATCCTCTTCCCCAGCCTCCACAGCCTTGGGTGGCCTCGGCAAGAGCATGCGTGACTTAATTTCGATAAGTACCGCCGCCATCACCAGATATTCCGCAGCCAATTCTAGGCGGTTGCGCTGCATGGCATCAATATATCCCATGTACTGCTGCGTCAACTTCGCCATCGGTATATCGAGCACATCCAGGTTGTGCTTGCGAATTAGGTACAGCAGTAAATCTAGCGGGCCGTGGAAGGTCTCAAGAACAATCTCTAGGGCATCTGGTGGAATGTATAGATCACGTGGCATCTCCAGCAACGGCTGCCCATGGATATGGATGCTGTACGTGGCTCCCTGTGTTTGCTCTGAAGCGTCCATCTGTTACACCCCTTGCCCAGTGGTCATGCCAGTCCGCCTATTTTTCATATCCCAGGCCCATTACCTCGCGTACCTCACGCATCGTCTCGGCCGCCAGCTTACGTGCTTTATCGCAACCCTCGTAGACAATATTACGAACCAATGTCGGGTCATCCAAATAGGGTTGAGCACGTTCGCGCATGGGCTTTTGATCAGCCAGAACGGCATCTATCACAGGCTGCTTGCACTCAATACAGCCTATGGCTGCCTTTGTACAACCTTGTTTCACCCAGCACTTGGTATCCTCATTTGAATAGATCTGATGCAACTGCCAGACCGGGCACTTATCTGGGTCGCCCGCATCGGTGCGACGCACTCGTGCCGGATCGGTCGACATGGTGCGAATTTTTTTGGTCACACTCGCCTCGTCTTCACGCAGGCCAATAGTGTTGTTATAAGATTTTGACATCTTATGCCCATCGAGTCCTGGCATCTTTGATGCGGTTGTCAGCATCGCGTTGGGCTCAGACAGAATAATTTTTCTGCCGCTCTCGAGGTAACCAAACAACAGTCCTCGATCACCCGCGCTAATATTTTTTTGTGCGTCTAGTAACGATTGTACGGATTGTAGCGCCTCGCTATCACCCTGCTCTTGATAACGGGTACGCAGTTCCTCGTACCTTTTTGCCCCCTTGCTATCCAGGCTGCGAATGGCAAGCCCAACCTTCTCTTCAAAGCCTGGCTCTCGCCCATAAATATAATTAAAACGACGTGCAATCTCACGCGTAAACTCAATGTGTGGGACCTGGTCCTCCCCCACTGGCACTTGGGTGGCTCGATAAATTAAAATATCTGCACTTTGCAATAAGGGGTACCCCAGAAAGCCGTACGTACCGAGATCCTTGTCTGTCAGCTTCT
>DKNB01000067.1:0-318 GCA_002470125.1 Gallionellales bacterium UBA7399
GATAATAAGTTGCGCTGGTCGCTTGATATTGATCCAATGGACTTTTAAAGGGCTATATTGTTTGTGCAGTAGGATCACCATAGGGAAATGGTAGGTATGCCTCTATATTTTATAAATTTGTTGCGTGACGTGGTTGGTGCGAGCCATGTAGTCAGTGGCGAAGACGCGGCCCCATATTGCTCAGATTGGCGTGGTCGCTATAGTGGTGTGGCGATTGCCGTTGTGTTGCCGAATAGCGCGGAGCAGGTTTCTGCGGTGGTTGCCTTGTGTGTGGGGAGCGGTATTGGCGTGGTTCCACAGGGCGGCAATACTGGCTTA
>DKNB01000067.1:354-14821 GCA_002470125.1 Gallionellales bacterium UBA7399
TTAACCATACGCTAACCGTAGGGGCAGGCTGCACTTTGAAAGCGGCACAGGAGGCGGCGGAACGAGCAGGCCTTTTGTTTCCTCTTGGCTTGAGCGCTATCGCAGCACAATGTGAAATCGGCGGTAACATATCTACTAATGCTGGCGGTATTGGCGTGCTGCGCTACGGGAACATGCGCGATCTCGTTCTTGGACTCGAAGTGGTCTTACCAGACGGGCGTATTTGGAATGGGTTGCGCAGTTTGCGCAAGGACAATACCGGCTANNCCGGCTACGATTTAAAGCATTTGTTTATTGGTGCGGAAGGTACGCTTGGTGTTATTACAGCCGCCGTGTTGAAGTTGTTTCCGCGCCCACAATCAGTGGCAACTGCTTTTGTGGCGGTAAAGGATCCCGCTACAGCGGTGGCGTTACTCGCCCACTTACGTGCTCATTGTGGCAACACAATTAGTGCATTTGAAATAATCTCTAGCTCCTGCTTAGATCTTCTGTTACAGCACATTCCTGATGCGATCGAGCCATTCCCTATGCGTCACGATTGGATGGTTTTAATTGAACTATCGGACGTCTTGAAGACTCCCTTGGAAGAGCCATTGCTTGCCGCGTTAAAAACCTTTGGTGTGGGCATCCGTGAATTTATTGTGACTGCGCAGAAAAAATGTGCGGCGAGCTGGTGGATTTTACGTAAAAACATTAGTGAAGCGCAGAAGTGCGAGGGCATTAGTGTTAAGCACGACATTTCCGTTCCAATTAGTGGCGTGGCAGAGTTTATCGCTAAGACGGATGCGGCGCTGCATAATCAATTTGAAGGTGTACGTATTGTTGCGTTTGGTCACATTGGGGACGGCAATATTCATTACAACGTGTCAATGCCGGATGCTACCAAAAACATGGCATTAATCGCGCGGAGCTCAGATATTAATCGCATCGTGTACGATATCGTGCATACGTTAAGCGGTAGCATTAGTGCCGAGCATGGCCTGGGGCAGCTCAAGCGCAACGAAATAGGTCATTATAAAAGTGCGCTGGAACTCGAGCTTATGTCTAATATAAAGCACGCGCTGGACCCGGGTGGCTATATGAACCCAGGAAAGGTATTGTAATAAGCCCCGTGTGGGACACCTATTTTTATTAGGGTGCCGAAATGAATGGCTTAAATCCAAGGCGTGACTGAAGCTTTTCCGCGACAGCGCGTGCCTCATCTTGGTTGGCATAGGGGCCAATATGTACACGCACAATCATGTCGCCAGCTTTTTGGCGAAGCTCGATACGATTTTCGCTGCCTGCAAATTCCGGGCTTATGTGGGCAATAAAGCTCTCAGCACTTTGTTGGGATCGGAAGGCTCCCAGTTGTAAGTACACGCCACTCTTCGTGCTTGCTTCGCTTGAGATGACCATCGTGTTTATTGGTTGTGAGGGCATGACGACCACAGAATTTATTGATTCAATGGGCTGGGCAGCACTATCTGCCGCCAGGCTTTCCACTTCGACCACCACCTCAGCACTCCCGTTACCTACTATGCCAAGTTTATATGCGGCGACGTATGAGAGATCAATAATGCGTTCGTGCAAGAAGGGGCCGCGGTCATTGATGCGAACCACTATTGTTTTTTTGTTATTTAGATTGGTGACGTGGGCATAACTGGGTATCGGCAATGTAGGATGGGCTGCCGTCATGCCGTACATGTCATAAACCTCGCCGCTGGAGGTGCGCTTACCATGAAATTTTTTTCCGTACCAAGATGCAATGCCACGTTCTTTAAACTGACTCGGTACGGTTAGGGGAGTGTACGTCTTTCCTAAGGCCATATATGGACGGTTGGCGAAGCGATGCAGCGGTTCGATGCGCGGCACCGCATTTGGGATGGCATCTAAATTAGCTGGTGCATCAGCACCAGGACCATCACCCTCTAGATAGCCACCATGTGACAGCTGATGTGGAGGTGCGCTTTTTTGCAGGGGCGCCTGCACCTCGATTATGGGAGTTGGAGCATTGCGTATTTTCTCGTTGGATGTGGGTACGCTGCCGCATGCGGTGAGGATGGCTGCCGAAAATAAAATTAATCTAGATTGTATACTCACTTATGGTGTCCTTATTTTAGGCACAAGATCCGCCCGTGCCACTTACTTTGACCATTCGCTATATCCGCAATCCGTTAGGTTTGAACTATTCTCTTGTTGCTGTGTATGCCCATAAGTATACCAAAGCAAAGCAGGAGTATGACCATAGAAGTGCCGCCATAACTGATTAATGGCAGGGGCACACCAACAACCGGAAGGATGCCACTCACCATGCCAATGTTGACGAAGATATAAGTGCAGAAGGTAAGCGTGATGCTTCCTGCCATGAGGCGTGTGAAATAGGTTGAGGCGTGAGTGGTAATAATGAAGCTGCGACTAATGACGAACAAGTAGAGGCTGAGCAACACCAGGTTTCCGATTAGACCAAACTCTTCGGAATACACAGCAAAGATAAAGTCTGTGGTGCGCTCTGGCAGGAAATCTAGGTGCGTCTGGGTGCCATTGAGGTACCCCTTGCCAAATATTCCCCCCGAGCCAATTGCGATGGTGGATTGAATCGTGTGGTAGCCCCTGCCCAGAGCATCTTGGGATGGATCAATTAGCATCATGATGCGGTGACGTTGGTAGTCGTGTAGTGTTGACCACACTAGTGGCAGGCTCGCTATGAATGTTACAAAAATGGCTAACATGATTCGCCAAGATATGCCGGCCAGGAATAGCACGTACAATCCGCTGGCGGCGACCATGATGGCGGTGCCCAGGTCTGGTTGGCGTGCGATTAGTGTCACTGGTAGCAACAGCAGCACTGCTGCGAAGCAGTAATTTTTTAAGGTTAGTGTCGCCTGACATTTTTCAAAATACCAGGCCATCATAAGCGGTACCGCTATTCTCATCAGTTCGGCTGGTTGAATGGTTGTTACCCCAACGTTTAGCCAACGCCGAGCGCCGTTGGCTATCTCACCAAAGAAGGCTACGGCGATGAGCAGCGCCAAGCCCAATAGGTAGATTGGTACGGCGACTCGCATTAAGTAGTGCAGGGGCGTATTAGCCGCTATCCATAGTGCGGTACACGCCACTAGTATGTTTATCATATGCGTCAAGACGCGATACCAGTTGCCGTCACTTGCGCTGTACAGCACCACTAGGCTGATCAAGAGTAATATCCCGAGCGAGGCCAAGAGTGTGGGATCTAGGTGTGCGATGAAGCGCTGCCACAAGCGCTGCCTAATCATTTGCACCTCCCTTTGCTTCGTGCATTGCGGGGGCTGATTGAGGCGCTTTATTTAGGAGGAAGTGGTCTAGCACCTTGCGTGCAATTGGTGCGGCGACGGAACTGCCGTGCCCACCATTTTCAACAAGAACCGCCATGGCGATCTTGGGTTGATCGGCAGGTGCAAAGGCTATAAACCAGGCGTGATCACGATAACGCTCCTGTACCTTGCTTTCGATATAGTGTTCGCCCTGCTTCATTCCTATCACTTGAGCTGTGCCGGTTTTTCCGGCGAAGGTATAAGGTGCACCCGCACCCGCCCTTGCGGCCGTACCACCGGGTTGCGTAACTCCCACCATGGCGCTCTTCACTAATTTGAGATGATCCTGGTTGAGGTTGAGATTGAATTCAATGTCCATCTTGGGAAGGCGTCGCTCATTAACGCGTACGCTTTGCACCTCTTTTAGTAGATGAGGGCGGTAAGCCACGCCATCGTTCGCCAGTATTGCGGTGGCGTAGGCCAGTTGCAATGGCGTCACCAAATCGTAGCCCTGACCGATGCCAACTGAAATTGTGTCGCCGGCGTACCATTGCTGGTTGTGACGTTTTTGTTTCCACTCTTGAGACGGCATTAAACCAGAAACCTCGCCCTCCATATCAATCCCCGTTTTTTTACCGAATCCAAACCGTGAAAAGAAGTTGAATATGTTATCTATTCCCAACTCATTTGCTAGTCCATAGTAGTAAGTGTCGCAGGACACCACAATAGACTTAAATAAATCTACAGTGCCATGCCCATCTTTTTTCCAGTCGCGGTATCGGTGCGCGCTACCCGACAGACTAAAATGGCCTGGATCTTTGATGGAGTAGCTGGGGCTACGTTTGTTGTAGTGTAGACCAGCCAAGGCCATGAATGGTTTTATAGTGGAGCCTGGAGAATACTGGCCACGCAATGCGCGATTATTGAGCGGCACATCAGGTGAGTCATTGAGGCCACGCCAATTCTGCTCGTCAATGCCGTCAATAAAAAGATTTGGATCGTAGCCAGGCTTGCTGACAAAGGCCAATATTTCTCCGTTGGTTGGATCTATGGCCACCAGCGCACCACGGAAGTTGCCGAACGATTGTTCGGCAACTTCTTGTAATTGGGCGTCTATCGTTAGTATCAAGTTGTTTCCAGATGTTGGTGGGGTATTCGATAGCACTCGAACCTCACGCCCACCTGCATCGACCTCCACCCGCTTGATCCCAGCCTTCCCATGTAGATCATTCTCATAATTTTTTTCGATGCCAGTCTTGCCAATATAGCCAGAGCCACGGTAATCATTGGCAAGCTCATCCTCTTCAAGCTGTTCGAGCTCGCTCTTGTTGATGCGGCCGATATAGCCAATTAAATGAGAAAATTTTTCGTGATGTGGATACTCACGAAACAGGCGTGCCTTAACTTCTACACCGGGAAAGCGATAGCGTTGCGCAGAGAAGCGTGCAACTTCGGTGTCCGTGAGATGATTGCGTATCGATAGGCTCTCAGCTCTAAAGCTGTCAGCCATTAGTCGTGCAAAATTCTTTCTGTCCGCGGGCCGGATATCCACTAGTTTTGAGAGCTCGTCAATTGTTGCGCTGAGATTGCTTACCTTATTTGGAGTTATTTCTAGGGTATAGGCGGGATAGTTGTGCGCCAGAACCAGACCTTTTCGGTCTAGTATTAAGCCCCGGTTTGGGGTCATGGGCACGATGGAGATGCGGTTACCCTCTGCCAAGGTTTGGTAGTGATTTTTTTGTATTCCCTGCAGGTATAGCAGACGTATTAGCAGTATAAAAAATAACAGAAAGACAAAGCCAAAGCACAACGCTAGGCGTAATTGAAAATAGTAGATGTCCTGTTTGTCATTTTTAAGCTCGATGGGGTACTTCATCTTTGGCTAGATGAAGCGCGAGCGTGACACAATTTCTGTAGCAGCGTGGTGACAGGCACCCACAGCAGAGCCGATACCACACTGCCAAGCAAGTGCACCCACGAAACGTACCCGTGCAATTGCCAGTGCACTATGACATATATTGCGTAGGCCAGCAGCAGCAAAGGGAAGACCTGTAGGGCCTGTTGACTCAGGCTAAGCATGGACAATCGGCGCTGTAAAACTATTCCACAAAAAGCAAGCACCGCGTAGGCTAGTGCGTGCTGTCCCAGGAAACTTGCATCGGCAACATCGGCAATGATGCCTACTGTCCACGCAATACCGATGCCGCAATGGTTGGGTTTTTGCATGGACCAGTAGAGCAGTACCAGCGCAACAAAATCTGGACGAATGATCAGTAAAAATCCGTGCCATGGCAGCCAACTAAGGAGCAAGGCCACAAATAAGCTGGTCACAATAAGCGCAGTGTGGGCGGGCGGGCTGGGCTGGTANNTTTTGACCTGCGGTTTGTAGGCTCTTGTGTGGCTTCTGGTCGTTCCGGTAGTGTGGGTAATGTAGACAGTATCAGTAGTTGACGTTGTTTATCTACGCCAGCAATTGGCGTACATAGGACGCGTGCGAATGGATAGGCGGGGTCGCGCTCTACGCGGGTGACTTTGGCCACAGGCAGACCAACCGGGTAGACACCATCGATACCGGAGGTAACTAGTAGGTCACCCTCCTGGATATCGGCGCTGATCGACGTGTACCGTAGAATTAACTCTCCGGTATCACCAGATCCAAAAATTAATGTACGTAGGCCATTGCGTAGTATCTGCACGGGCACGGTATGATTTTTATCGGTGATGAGCGTGACCTCACTCATCCGTGGATAAACACGCGTTACCTGACCTACGATGCCGTTGTCATCCATAACCACTTGCCCGGTCAATACGTTTGCCAGCGCACCCTTGTCTAGCAATACCTTGCGGTTGACGATATTCCGTTCTGTATAAATAATTTCGGCTAGCTGCATTGTGTAGTCTGTACGTTGCTGTAACGCAAGGAGGCTACGTAAGTGCTGGTTGTCCGCCTCCAATACCTGCAGTTGCTTGAGTTGAGCGGCGTCCAGGGTGTGTAGTTGGCGTAACTCAGCATTGCTGCTAATTAACCTGTTGTGGATAGTAAAAAAATTGTCGATCTCTTGCCATAACTTGCCGGGCATGATGACCAGTTGCTGCAGGGGGTTGGTTAAAAGGGAGAGCTTGGTGCGTGTGAATTCTAGATATTTATACTGAGAGTCAATAAATAACAGCACTAGCGACAGCAGTCCGAAAAATATTAGCCGAACTGTGGGGGAGAATTTATTACTGCTATATCTTGCGCTGCTTGACGAATTCACTGTGGGCGTCCTTGTCGTGCCTATCCCATCTGGACTGCGCTGACAAACGTAGGTTTACCTGGCGACCCCACCTTGCGCATCTGCTTAGTGGTGTTCGCGCGCTATTAAATTTTCCTAGTCGTCACTAAAGATGCTGCTGTTTTGGTCCATGTAGTCGAGCGCCTTGCCGGAACCACGAACCACACAGGTAAGGGGATCCTCGGCGATCAATACAGGCAGGCCCGTTTCCTCTGCCAGCAGCCGATCAATGTCACGCAGCAGCGCACCACCACCAGTGAGAACCATACCCCTCTTGGATATATCTGATCCCAGCTCTGGAGGGGTTTGTTCGAGCGCGACCTTGACCGCAGTGACGATGTTATTGAGTGGTTCGGTAAGGGCCTCTAGAATTTCGTTACTGGAGAGGGTGAAGGTGCGCGGCACTCCTTCTGCCAGATTGCGCCCAACTACCTCCATTTCACGCACCTCGCTGCCTGGGAAGGCTGAGCCGATTGACTTCTTGATTTGTTCTGCGGTGGATTCGCCAATTAGCATGCCGTAGTTGCGACGAACGTAGTTGATGATGGCTTCATCGAACTTATCGCCACCGACCCGTACCGAACCGGCATACACCGTGCCACCAAGTGAGATCACTCCCACCTCTGTGGTACCGCCACCGATATCTACCACCATCGAGCCGCTGGGCTCATCTACTGGTAGATTGGCGCCAATTGCGGCTGCCATGGGCTCTTCAATGAGCTCGACTCTGCGTGCACCGGCGCCGTAAGCTGATTCTCGGATAGCACGTCGCTCTACTTGGGTGGAACCGCACGGCACGCAAATGACGATACGTGGACTGGGGCTAAAAATGCTGGACTTGTGCACTCGCTTGATGAACTGCTTGAGCATTTGTTCGGTGATAGTAAAGTCAGCGATTACGCCGTCCCGCATCGGGCGGGTGACAGTGATGCCGGTCGGTGTGCGCCCGAGCATCTTTTTGGCCTCTACGCCAACATGCAGAATCATTTTTTTTGTGTTCGAACCACCCCCGGTGCGGATGGCCACCATAGACGGTTCATCAAGAACGATACCCTTGCCGCGCGCCCATATTAAGGTGTTCGCGGTACCCAGATCTATCGCAAAGTCGTTAACAAAGTAGTTGTTAAAAAATCTAAACATAACAAATCCTAAGAGTGGATAAAGCCTGCCATTGGCCTGTAAAAAAATTAGTCTGGCAATGCTATTAATGATAACCTATTAAGCTGACTAATTTAAAGAAATTTAGCCCATGTCGCTCAGTATTGGTGATGTTTATAAGATTGCTCGGTTAGCTCGCCTAGGAATGACTGAACAGGAAGCGGAGGAGGCGCATACCCAGCTATTAAGTATTTTTAGTCTGATCGCCGAAATGCAGGCTGTCGATACTACCGGTATCTTGCCGATGTCACACGCCCAGGATTTGACTCAGCGTTTGCGTGAGGACGTGGTCACAGAAAAAGATCAGCGAGAGTTATTTCAGTCCACCACTTCACACATCAAGAATGGATTGTACCTGGTGCCCCAGGTTATCGAATAGTTATACTGTCCTAAGACCATGATTAACTTTAGTTTGTTACAGTTGGGCGATGCGTTGCGCAGCAAAAAAATTTCTAGCGTTGAGCTGACTCAGCTGTATCTAGATCGCATTGCCGCGCTTAATCCAGAGCTCAACGCCTACATTACGGTCAACGAAGAAATGACTTTGGCTCAGGCTCGCGCAGCCGATGCTCAACTAAAGCAGGGCGAGGGGGGTGCTCTCACGGGGATCCCCGTCGCCCAAAAAGACATCTTCTGTGCCGCGGGCTGGCGTACCACTTGCGGCTCGAAAATGTTGTCCAACTTTGTGTCCCCATACGACGCACATGTGATCGAGCAATTCAATCGAGCCGGTGCTGTGAATCTGGGTAAAACCAACATGGATGAGTTTGCCATGGGTTCGAGCAATGAAACCTCGTACTTTGGCATCGTTAAAAATCCGTGGAATCACAAGACCGTACCCGGGGGTAGCTCTGGCGGCAGTGCGACGGCCGTGGCGGCACGCCTGTGTGCGGCGGCCACAGGTACCGATACCGGTGGATCGATTCGTCAGCCGGCGGCACTATGTGGGATTTCTGGCTTGAAGCCAACATATGGGGTGGTATCTCGTTATGGCATGATTGCCTTTGCCTCTAGCCTGGATCAGGCTGGGCCGATGGCTCATAGTGCAGAGGATTTGGCGTTGCTGCTGAACGTGATGGCTGGCTTCGATGAACGCGACTCCACCAGCATAAAATGTGAAACTACGGATTACGCGCAAGACTTAAGTAAGCCGTTGAGTGGTCTACGTATTGGTCTACCAAAGGAATTTTTTGCGGCGGGCTTGGGTGCGGATGTTGCGCGGGCAATCGAGGCCTCCATCGCTGAATACAGAAAGTTGGGCGCCACGGTGGTGGATGTTAGCCTACCCAACTCTCGCCTATCGATACCAGTTTACTATGTGCTCGCTCCGGCGGAGGCGTCCAGCAACCTGTCGCGATTCGATGGCGTGAGGTACGGTTACCGTGCGCCGGAATACACCAACCTTGCTGACATGTATGAGAAGTCTCGTGCGCAGGGATTTGGTGAGGAGGTCAAGCGGCGCATCATGATTGGCACGTACGTGCTGTCACATGGCTACTACGATGCCTATTACCTACAGGCACAAAAAATTCGTCGTCTGATTGCGCAAGATTTTTCTGATGCGTTTAAGCAGTGCGATGTCATCATGGGTCCCACTACCCCGACCACCGCATTTAATTTGGGTGAGAAGGGTGATGATCCGGTACAGATGTACCTTTCCGACATTTACACTATCGCGGTGAACCTTGCGGGTTTGCCGGGCATGTCTATTCCTGCAGGGCTTGGCGACAGTGGCATGCCCATTGGTTTACAGATTATTGGAAACTATTTCGACGAGGCGCGCATGCTGAATGTGGCACACCAGTATCAGCAGGTTACCGATTGGCACACTCGTATGCCGCAGCATGTTAAGGCGTAAGGGGATCATGTTATGAAGTGGGAAATTGTTATCGGACTGGAGGTGCATGCGCAACTCTCGACGAGTAGCAAGATATTTTCCGGTGCTTCAACTGCATTTGGCGCAGAAGCCAATACACAAGCTTGCGCGGTAGATTTGGCGCTGCCTGGCGTGCTACCAGTTCTGAATCGCGGTGCGGTCGAGCGCGCCATCAAGTTTGGGCTTGCGGTGGGCGCCCATATCGCGCCACGCTCTGTGTTTTCACGTAAGAATTATTTTTACCCGGACCTACCGAAAGGCTACCAGATCAGCCAGTTTGATTTGCCGATCATTGGCCAGGGCGCGCTAACTATCTGCGTTCCAGAAACGACTACAGAAAAGGCTTATGAGAAGTTGGTGCGCCTGACTCGTGCACATCTCGAGGAGGATGCGGGGAAGTCACTGCATGAAGATTTCCGTGGTATGACGGGTATCGACTTAAATCGTGCTGGCACTCCTTTGCTGGAGATCGTCTCGGAGCCTGACATGCGCTCTGCCACGGAGGCAGTAATCTACGCCAAGATGCTACACACCTTGGTGCGATGGATTGGTATCTGTGATGGCAATATGCAGGAAGGCTCACTCCGCTTTGACGCAAACGTCTCCGTGCGTCGCCCCGGTGCTGAGCTAGGTGCGCGTCGTGAGATCAAGAATTTAAACTCCTTTCGTTTTTTGCAGCAAGCGATCGAATACGAGGCGCAGTGGCAGATAGACACTCTGGAGGCCGGTGGCAAAGTTCAGCAGGCAACCGTACTGTTTGACTCGGACAAGTGTGAGACTCGCGCTATGCGCAGCAAGGAGGACGCACACGATTACCGCTACTTCCCTGACCCCGACCTACTGCCGGTGGCGATCGATGCTGACTGGATCGAGCGGGTGCGGAAGACATTGCCAGAACTGCCGCTGGCCAAGCGAGCTCGATACGTTGCTGACCTAGATCTCTCCGCCTATGATGCTGACACCCTGACCTCATCGCGAGAGATGGCGGATTTATTTGAGGCAACACTGAGCGAGGTTCCAGGGGAGGCTAAGTTATGTGCCAACTGGCTGATGGGTGATGTAAGTGCCTCGTTAAACCGTGAAGATCGTGACGTAGCGCACTGTCCGATCTCGCCGCAACAGCTGGGGGGCGTGCTCAAGCGTATTGTGGATGGGACCATCTCCAATTTCGCCGCCAAAGAGGTATTCAAGACGCTCTGGAGTGAAGGTGGTGATCCCGACGTGATTATTGAAGAAAAGGGACTGAAGCAGATTTCCGATGTGGGCACGCTAGAGGCTATGATAGATAAAATTATTGCCGACAATGCAGCTCAGGTTGCTGAGTATCGTAGCGGCAAGGAAAAAGTGTTTGGATTCTTTGTGGGCCTTGCTATGAAGGCCAGCAAGGGAAGCGCCAATCCTGCCCAGATGCAAGAAATCCTAAAGCGCAAGCTATCGAATCAGAAGTAATACCATTCCCGGCATAACAATCTATGTGGACTGCTTGCGCGGCTTGCGCCCGGCTCGTGAAAATAAAGCATCGTACAGCCGGTCGGGTAGTAGTTTGAGCATGCGCCAGACTAGTCCCATTTGCCACGGCACTACCGTAAACGATCTGCCTGAGTGAATTGCCGACGCAACACGATGCGCCGCTTTTTCGGCTGGTAAAATAAACGGCATGGTGTAGGGGTTGAGGGCGGTCATCGGCGTCCTAATGTAGCCCGGGCAGATGGTAATCGCACGTACCCCGCTACCATGTAATTCCACGCGCAGGCTTTCCATGTAAGAGATTAGCGCTGCCTTGGATGCGCAGTAGGCGCCCGCCCCAGGGAGTCCGCGACAGCCAGCTACGCTAGCAATGCCAACCAATGAGCCATATCCAGCTTCGCGCATAGGAATAAGAAATGGTTGAAATGTTTTGACCGTGCCAAGCACGTTGGTGTCCATAATTTGCTGGAACACATCGATATCGTCGGCGTACTCGGTTAGTGTGCCAATGCTGATACCTGCGTTGGCAATGACAATATGGGGGGCACCTACGTGCGTGATGAAATCTTGTGCAGCTGCTTGCATCGCGCTCGAGTCTCGAATATCGAGTGAGTAACGATGTACCTGCTGTGGCAGATGTCCAAAAAGTTTTTGTAGTAAGTCAGCGCGACGGGCGAGCACGCCGAGTTGCGCGCCTTGCTTGATGTAGTGATGGGCCAGAGCTAACCCTAAGCCACTCGATGCGCCGCTGATGACGACGCGTTGTGCGGTCACTAATGTTTGCCTGCACGCTCTTTGCGTGCCTTGTCGATGAGGGCGTTTAGCACCCTGATGCTCTCATCTGGGCCCAGACCGCTGATCAGGTACTTGCCGTCTATGATGAGTGATGGTGTTCCGCGGATGGTGTAGGTTTGTGACAGTTGCTTGCTGCGCGTTACCATGCTCTGCATGGCAAAGGAGTTGTAGATTTCGCCAAACTTCTTGCGATCCACGCCACGCTGACCCACGAATTCTGTAATCTTAGCTTCATCGCTTAGGTCGATGTTGTTGATGTTCCATGCGTTGTATAGGTCGTCGTGCAACCGTTTCTGTTGTCCTAGTAATTCCAGTGTGTAATAGGTGCGCGCCATGGGCTCCCAGGCGTTATTGAAAATAGTTGGCACGTAAACAAATTCAACGTCCTTGGGTAACTTTTTTGCCCAGGTAGAAATGGCAGGGTGCATCTTGAAGCAATGCGAGCAGCCGTAAAAGAAAAATTCAAGCACTTCGATCTTGCCATCCTTGTGTGTTGGCTGGATGGTGCTCAGGATCTTGTAGTCCTTTCCCAGTTCTGGCTCAGCAAAGGTTTGGTTGGCACACAATAAAGCCAACATCACAAAAGCGTACTTAATGTATTTCATGGCTGACTCCGCATCAAAAAAGTCGACATTAACAGGGTGTCGGCATCTGGTTAGTTAAACAGTACGATTCCTGCTTTACCCCCATACTTACTGTGCAAGCATGGGGGTGGGATTGAACTTATTCTTCTTCAGTATAGCTAGCGTGTTGTTCATCTCTTCTTTGTTTCGGTAGGGGCCAACCTGTACGCGGTGCCACACCCCCTTGCCGGGGATGGTTGCCGCTTGTACGCTGGCTTCTATACCGATCAGGGCTAGCTTGGCTTTTAATTCGTTTGCATCCTTCGCGTTGGGGAAAGAGCCGGCCTGTAGGACGTAGGCCTCCTTGGTAGGTTGATTATTGGCAGCCTGAGTGGTAACGACCGGTTTTCCTGACGCTGCTGGTGCTGTCGCACTGCCGTTTGATGGTGCGGCCGTTGGCGTGTCTTGTTTTTCAGTCAGCACTTTGTAGAATTCAAAGCGTGGCTTTCCGTCACTCACGCTGGAGGCGACCACGGAGAGATCGGATGCATCTGCGGGCGCTGATGTGGCAGCCTGCATTTTGTGGTCGGGCTCTAGCTCGACCTTCTCGCGTGGCACATTCTTGACGAACGAGTTGGGGGCCTTAAAAATGTACAGCGCGACCCCGCCGGCAATTAGCAACCCCGCCACTACACCGATCAAGATGCCAGTCAGCAGGGGGTTGCCCTGACGCGGTGCCGTGGATCGAGTGCTGTTGTTGTACATGGCGTCTATACCTTCATAAAGATAAATTGTGTGGGTGAAGCTTGTCGTGTAAAAATCAAGTTGTCAATTGTGTTTTTGGCCTAGTTCATCGCGATCAAGGGCCTACATTTTTTCCGGTGCGGAGACGCCCAGTAGCGTTAGTCCGTTGCGCATCACCTGTGCTGCAGCAGCAATCAATGCAAGCCGCGCTCGCTTGATGTTCTCATCTTCAACTAGGAAGCGTGAGGCATTATAGTAGCTATGAAAATCAGCGGCCAAATCTTTTAGATAGAGCGTGATGAGATGTGGTGCCAACTCCGCTGCGGCAATCTCGATCACCTGGGGATAGTCAATCAGGCGTTGTAGTAGAGCGTGCTCGTAATCGCTGTCTAGAACCCCTGTGTCGGCCTGATGCAGCATCGTGATGTCACCAGCCCACTGTTCGAGCACGCTACAGATGCGTGCGTGAGCATACTGAATGTAGTACACGGGATTTTCGTTGCTCTGTGATTTAGCCAGGTCGATATCAAACACCAGCTGCGAGTCTGGGTGACGTGCTACGAGGAAGAATCGTGTGGCATCGCAGCCCACTTCATCAATCAGGTCACGTAGGGTAACGTAACTGCCAGCGCGTTTTGATATCTTCACCTCCTCGCCATTGCGGAGCACCGTGACCATCTGGTGCAAGACATAGTCAGGCCAGCTTGGCGGGATGCCAACATTTAGAGCCTGGAGTCCAGCGCGTACGCGCGTGATAGTGCTGTGATGGTCCGCGCCTTGTTCATTAATGACTCGCGTAAAGCCGCGTCGCCACTTATCTAGGTGGTACGCCACATCTGGTACAAAGTAGGTATAACTGCCGTCGCTCTTGCGCATAACCCGGTCTTTGTCGTCACCAAAGCTCGTGGTGCGTAACCATAGTGCACCGTCTTGTTCATACGTATGACCGCTTGCAATCAGCTTTTTGACGACCTCCTCTACTTTTCCATCCGTGTAGAGTGCAGATTCTAGAGAGTGCACGTCAAAATTTACTCCGAAGGCACGTAAGTCTAAGTCCTGCTCGTGGCGCAGGTATGCGATCGCAAATTGGCAGATGGCAGCATCATCATCGATATTGCCAGACGCCTCAACGCGCCGATCGTCTGCTTCGACTACCTTGCGTGCCAGGTACGCTTGAGCAACATCGGTGATGTAGTCACCACGGTAGCCATTCTCAGGCCACGAGGGATCGTCTGGCGTCACACCTTTGCAGCGTAATTGCACGGACAGCATGAGGTTGTTGATCTGTGCGCCGGCATCGTTGTAATAAAATTCGCG
>DKNB01000067.1:14844-15317 GCA_002470125.1 Gallionellales bacterium UBA7399
AGTGGCCCCGTCGGGTTGGCTGAGACAAATTCGACTTGCAGCTTGCGGTCAGGATTTGAAGGAATGTGACCGTAGTTTGCCCCCGCCTGCAGTACACCACGTACCACGCCTTGCTTGGCCGCGGCTGTAATGAATATATTGATGAAGCCAGCGCCTGCAATTTCAACCTTTTCAACCACTGTGGACGTGGGCAGAGCTGCAATTAATGCCTGTGCAATGTCGCGTGGAGATTTGCGCAGTGGCTTGGCTAGCTGCATTGCAAGGTTGCAGGCGTAATCACCATGCTGTGCTTGTTTGGGGCGCTCAATAAGAATGTCGAGCTGTGTCAAATCAGGTGCGACAACGCAAACAGCTTGCGCGAATAACTCAGATAGGTGAGATTTAAAATTCAGTACAGCAGACATTGCGTAGCACTTTCATGGGAAGCGCGAATTATAGCACTTGGCTGTGTCTGTTTGACGACAGACTAACCC
>DKNB01000022.1:0-15520 GCA_002470125.1 Gallionellales bacterium UBA7399
AGAGGGGGAGAACGGTGCTACCTCACGCACGGGGCGTCAACATGGGCGACATGCCTCACGGCCCAGCGCACCAGCCAATCCAGCCACAAGTGGGGACGGGTCAATACAGATCGAGACTGATGCGCTCAAGCGTGTGCCCGTAACGACAAACGATTCGATCCAGGCCACAGGATCACGCCGTCGCCCACGCCCCCTCGAGATCTATGACGCAGAAAGCAACAATCCTCTAATGCAAATCGAGACCAACGCGCCCAAACCTATAGTCACAGCGACAATCGATTCGATCCAGATCGCACCGATAGTACCGTCCCATGACTCACACGCTCATGAAGCTCAGGTACGCGGGGCAGCGAATCACTAGCGGGGTTCGCGACTGGTCATCCCTTAATAATTAGACGGGCAAGTAGATTGCTCCGCATTGGGTCATAATACAACCACATCATTCATGGTGTGGTTGTATTTTTTTTGAGCTGCCGCCCAGTCCACCTCCACGGCGCGTGATCTGTGGAATGACAACCAACAAAGATAGGCGCCATGCCAGAACTACCTGAGGTCGAAACAACACTGCGTGGACTTGAGCCGCACGTACTGGGTCAACGCATTGCAGGCGTTACCATCCGGACATCTCGTTTGCGCTGGGCAATTCCCAGCGAGCTGCCAACCACACTAGGCGGCCAGACAATTCATGAACTGCGTCGCCGCGCCAAGTACCTGCTGATTGGATGTGGCAACGGCACGCTCATCCTCCACCTTGGTATGTCTGGCAGCCTGCGCATCCTGCCGTCCGACACGCCCGCAGAAAAACATGACCACTTCGACCTACGGTTAGCGAGCGGGATGCTGATGCGGCTGCGTGACCCGCGTCGTTTTGGTGCGGTGCTATGGCACGAGGGCGACCCCACACAACACCCATTGCTCATAAAGCTTGGCGTGGAGCCGCTAACCAGTGGGTTCAGTTCCGAGTACCTCTATCGTGCGACACGTAAACGTGATGCCGCAATCAAGCTAGTCATCATGGACCACCACTTGGTGGTTGGCGTTGGCAACATTTACGCCAACGAGGCCCTGTTCCGTGCCGGAATTCGACCACAGCTACCCGCATCCAAACTGAGCCGACCCCGATGCGCACGACTGGTTAACAGCATACAAGAGACGCTGACGGCCGCCATCGCACTGGGCGGCAGCAGCCTGCGCGACTTCGTAGGCATCGACGGTAGCTCCGGTCACTTTCAGCAACACTACTGGGTGTACGGGCGCACGGCGGAGGCTTGCCGTACCTGTAACACGAATATAAAACAGATTAAACAGGGACAGCGATCGAGCTTTTATTGCCCACAATGTCAGGCATGATTGGAGCGCTTCGCAAGAAAACAGAAATCTTTAAATTTATCGTGCTGGTGACGGTGGTACAATTTTAGTCGTATCCGCCACCTCGCCATCATGCTCCAACCATCTTTTATTCATCTGCGTCTGCACAGCGAGTATTCGATTGCTGATGGCATCGTACGCATCCCTGACGCAATTGCTGCCGCCCGGCGGGATGACATGCCAGCGCTGGCGCTGACCGATCTAAATAATGTGTTCGGTCTCGTCAAGTTCTACATGGCTGCGCGTGCAGCCGGAATCAAGCCCGTCATTGGTTGCGACGTATTTATTGCCAACCCCGCCGAACCAGACAAGCCCTTCCGTCTGCTACTGCTATGTCAGTCCGATACGGGCTACCTGAGGCTGTGCGAGCTAATAACGCGCGCCTACTTAGGACGACAGGGCAGTGGTCGTGTCGAGATACACAAGCAATGGCTCCGTGATGGCACCGTCGGCCTCATTGCGCTGTCTGGTGCACAGCTAGGTGAGGCTGGCACAGCATTACTGCATGGCAACCATGCCAAGGCACGTCAGCTCACTCTCGAATGGGCGGCGTTATTCCCCGACCGGTACTACGTAGAGGTGCAGCGTACCGGCATGGCGCGCGAGGACCTGCACGTGCGTGAGACGGTCGAGCTTGCCGCCGCGCTAAAACTGCCGGTGGTCGCCACCCACCCAATCCAGTTCCTCGATTCGGACACACACAAGGCACACGAGGCACGTGTATGCATCGCCGAGGGGTACGTGCTCAACGACAAGCGACGCGTGCGCCAATTCACCGCACAGCAGTACTTCAAGTCCCAGTCCGAAATGGCAGCCCTATTCGCCGACCTTCCCCAGGCGTTAGCCAACAGCGTAGAGATCGCCAAGCGGTGCAACCTAACGCTCCAACTTGGCAAGTCATTCTTGCCGGACTTCCCCACGCCAAACGGCGAAAGCTTGGACGACTTCCTAACCCAGGAATCCAAGCGTGGCTTGCAGCAGCGCATGCTGCAGCTGTACCCAGACGCAGCCACGCGCGCCACAAAGGAAGAGGAGTACAGCGCACGCCTGGCGTTTGAAATTGAAACCATCATCAAGATGGGTTTCTCTGGCTACTTTCTGATCGTGGCCGACTTTATTCGCTGGGCAAAGCTCAATGACGTTCCTGTTGGACCGGGCCGCGGCTCCGGTGCTGGTTCGCTGGTCGCATACAGCCTTAACATTACCGACCTCGATCCACTGCGTTACGCCCTGCTGTTTGAGCGCTTCCTAAACCCAGAGCGTGTGTCCATGCCCGACTTCGATGTGGACTTTTGCCAAGACGGGCGAGAACGCGTTATCGAGTACGTAAAACAAAAATATGGCGCGGCGAGCGTATCCCAGATTGCCACGTTCGGCACCATGGCGTCCAAGGCCGTTATTCGTGATGTGGGGCGCGTGCTGGACTTTCCCTACGGGCTATGTGACCGACTATCTAAGCTCGTTCCGCTAGAGGGTGTCAAACCCGTGTCGCTCAAAAAGGCAAGGGAGATGGAACCAGAATTTAACGCCATCATTGGCAGCGAGGAGGGGGTGGCGGAGCTACTTGATCTAGGCGCCCAGCTAGAGGATCTGACTCGCAATGTTGGAATGCACGCGGGCGGCGTTTTGATTGCACCCGGCAAGCTGACAGATTTCTGCCCACTGTACTACGCGGAGGGGAGCGACAAGGGTATCAGTCAGTTTGACAAGTACGACGTGGAACACATTGGGCTACTCAAGTTCGACTTCTTGGGGCTGCGCACGCTCACCATTATCGACTGGGCGGAAAAATATGTAAGGAAAATGCCGGGTGGGGTAGGCTTCTCCATTAAAAATATTCCGCTGGAGGATAAGCCAACCTACGCACTGCTCAAGGCAGCCAACACCACGGCAATCTTTCAGCTTGAATCGCACGGCATGAAGAAGCTGATCGCCAAACTGCAGCCGGACACATTCGAGGACATCGTGGCGCTGGTGGCGTTGTATCGCCCTGGACCACTAGAGTCGGGCATGGTGGATGACTTCATCAATCGTAAACATGGTCGATCCAAGGCCGACTACTTTCATCCCGAGCTAGAAGTCTCGCTCAAGCCAACCTACGGTGTGATCGTGTACCAGGAGCAGGTCATGCAGATTGCGCAGATTATCGGGGGCTACTCGCTCGGAGCGGCGGACTTGTTGCGTCGTGCGATGGGCAAGAAAGATGCCGAGGAGATGGCACTACAGCGCAGCATATTTGTAGATGGGGCGGTGGCACGAACCATTCACAAGCGACTGGCAGAGCAGCTGTTCGATCTCATGGAAAAATTCGCGGGGTACGGCTTCAACAAATCGCACTCCGCCGCCTACGCGTTGGTCTCCTACCAGACCGCCTACCTAAAGGCGCACTACCCGGCAGCATTTATGGCCGCCACGCTCTCGTCTGACATGGACAACACCGACAAGGTGCACGTCTTTTACCTTGACACCCTGTCACAGGGAATACGCGTTCTGCCGCCAGATATAAATTCCTCAGAGAATCGCTTTATGCCGGTGGACGAAAAGACGATTGCCTATGGGCTGGAGGCCATCAAGGGCACCGGAAAGGCGGCCATAGATAGTATCTGTGACGCCCGCAAGCTCGGCGGGCCATTCCGCGACCTGTTTGATTTTTGTCAGCGCGTGGACAAGCGTGTCGTCAATCGACGCGCCACTGAGGCGTTAATTCGCGGCGGGGCATTTGACACCATCACAGATCATCGTCATCAGCTGCTGGCGTCGCTCGAGGTTGCATTATGTAGCGCAGAGCAGCAGGCCAGGTCAGCAAACCAGAACAGCCTGTTCGAAGAGGATGCGAGCGTAGCGATTCCGGTGGCGATGAGAAGCACCCCACGCTGGACGCTGCGAGAGCAATTGCAAAACGAAAGGCTTAGCCTGGGCTTCTATCTCAGCGGCCACCCTTACGAAGAGTACGCCGACGAGCTGGCTAATTTTATCAAGGTGCGCCTGGCTGACATCACGCCACAAGCGCTCCCACAAAACGGTGGCAATCGACGAGGGGGGGTGCAGGTGACGCTGGCTGGCATTGTCTCTGCCGTGCGTCTGCAGCAGACTCGTCGTGGTCGCATGGCAATTGTCACGCTAGACGACGGCAGCGCACAGCTAGAGATGACCGTATTCAATGAGGTATTCGAAGCCAATCGTCCATGGATACGCGAGGACGAACTGCTTGTGGCACGGGGCAAGGCCAGCTTTGATGAATACTCTGGAAATGTTCGCGTTAACAGTGACGAGTTATTTGATCTCGCCTCGGCACGCTCCACCTTTGCGACACACCTAAGCCTCAATGTTTCTTCTGATTCTGGGGTTAGTGTTGCAGAGATACAGGGGCTACTCGCGCCCTACCGAGAAGGGAAGTGTGCGGTCCTAGTTAAGTATAACAACGCAACGGGCAGTGTAGACCTAAGGCTGGGAGAGGCGTGGTGCGTGACTCTTCACAATGACTTAATGAGCGGTCTCAAGAGGTTGCTGGGTGAGCAGAACGTTCACATCGCCTTCGCATAGCCCAATCCCCATCACCCACGACCGCCGCAGACCCTACAACAAAATCAGATTGTCTCGATGCACCAACTCTGGCTCGTGCACGTAACCCAATAGGGCCTCGATTTCATTGCTGGGGTGTCCCGCGATACGACGGGCCTCTGTGGCGTTGTAATTAATCAATCCGTGCGCAATAGCCTTTCCATGCGCATCAACAATAGCAACCATGGCGCCACGCTCGAACTCTCCACCCACCTTGATGACACCAATTGGCAGCAAGCTCTTGCCTTCCTTGCACAGAGCTTGTGTGGCACCCGCATCCAGCGTTACCTCGCCACTAATCTGTAGGTGGTCTGCTAGCCATTGCTTACGTGCATTCAACGACAGTGGCTGCGCCTGCAGCAGGGATCCAACACTCTCCCCACGCATTAGACGTGGCAGCACGTCCGCCTCGTGACCTGAGGCGATCACGGTATGCGCTCCACTCCGTGCGGCACGTTTCGCGGCCAACACCTTGGTGAGCATGCCACCACTGCCAATAAAGCTACCCGCACCGCCCGCCATGACCTCAAGCTTCTCGTCGCCTGCCCGTGCCAGGCCAACCAGCGTGGCGCTAGAATCTTTCCGTGGATCTGCCGTATAAAGACCAGCCTGGTCGGTAAGTATGACAAGGGCGTCCGCCTCAATTAGGTTAGCAACCATCGCCGCCAGGGTGTCATTGTCACCAAACTTGATTTCATCGGTGACCACGGTGTCGTTCTCATTAATGACAGGTATAACGCCCAGGGCCAGCAGGGTCGATAACGTAGAACGAGCGTTGAGGTAGCGCTCTCGATCAGCAAGGTCAGCATGGGTAAGTAGTATCTGTGCCGTACGAAGACCGTGCGCACTAAAGCAGCTCTCGTATACCTGGACCAACCCCATCTGACCAACCGCAGCGGCAGCCTGCAGATCGTGCACGGCACTGGGTCTCTTTTTCCAGCCCAACCGCTGCATGCCCTCTGCAATCGCGCCAGAAGAGACTAGCATCACCTCGCACCCACCCTCACGCAGGGTGGCGATCTGTTGCGCCCAATTTTCGATTGCACGAACGTCCAGCCCCTCCCCGTGATTAGTCACGAGGCTGCTTCCAACTTTCACGACGACGCGCTTACACTCAGTCAGGATGGTTTTCATGGTGCATCAAAGTATTACGGTGTTAGATTTTTTGATAATTTCAGCGTGATCCAGCTCCTCCTGCTTGGCGACCTGCTCCACGTGCTCCATGATGGCATAGGTCAACTCCTTGCAGCCATCGCCGTTAATCGCTGAGATAGTAAAGTAACGCGTGTAGTCACTGAATTCTCGCAAAAATGAGGCGACCCTTTCATTTTTATCTTGCAGCAGGTCGAGCTTATTAAGGACCAGCCAGCGTGGCTTGTTGTACAGCACCTCATCATACTTTTTTAGCTCATTCAAAATAGAACGGGCCTCATGTACTGGGTCAACCCCTTCGTACATTGGGGCAACGTCAACCAAATGTAGCAGCAAGCGAGTGCGCATCAGGTGCCTCAAGAACTGATGTCCCAATCCTGCGCCCTCAGCGGCGCCCTCAATCAGCCCAGGAATGTCAGCTATGACAAAGCTCTTCTCGGGGGAGACTCGCACCACGCCCAAATTTGGATGCAGCGTGGTGAACGGATAGTCTGCCACCTTGGGGCGGGCAGCAGAAACCGCTCGGATAAGGGTGGACTTTCCGGCATTTGGCATGCCCAACAAGCCCACGTCAGCGAGCACCTTGAGCTCCAATTGCAACTCGCGTCGCTCGCCCTCGACACCAGGCGTGCACTGTCGCGGTGCGCGGTTGGTGCTGGACTTAAAGTGCAGATTGCCCAGCCCACCCTTACCACCCTGAGCGAGCAGCATCTTCTGCCCGTCACGGTCCAGGTCGGCGATCAATTCGTTGGTATTGATGTCAGTGATCATCGTGCCCACCGGCATTCGCAGGACAACATCCTCTGCGCCCTTGCCATAGCAGTCCGCCCCACGCCCCGCCTCCCCGTTGCGGGCACGATGATGGCGCGCAAAACGATAATCCACTAAGGTATTGATGTTCCGGTCTGCGAGTGCGTACACGCTGCCACCCCAGCCGCCGTCCCCGCCATCGGGTCCACCCTTGTCGATATACTTTTCTCGCCTAAAGCTGGCAGCGCCATTGCCGCCGTCCCCGGCGATCACCTCAATTTTTGATTCGTCGATAAATTTCATTTATTGGATCGCTGCTACAAATAAAAAAGCCCTACCTCACGATAGGGCTTATTGTACTTGGCTAAGAGTACTTAAGCTGCAACCACGAAGATAGTCTTACGTTTCTGTATACCCTTAACAGTGAACATCACCCTACCGGTAATCTTCGCAAACAAAGTGTGGTCCTTACCCATGCCAACATTATCACCGGCATGGAAGCGTGTACCACGCTGACGCACGATAATGCTGCCGGCATTAATCAACTCTCCACCGTAAGCCTTAACACCAAGGCGTTTCGAGTGTGAATCGCGACCGTTACTGGTGCTGCCGCCACCTTTTTTTGATGCCATATCTCTTCTCCCTCGGCGCTACGCTGAAATTCCGTCAATGCGGATCTCAGTGAAATTTTGACGATGACCCTGATGCTTCTGATAGTGCTTACGACGACGCATCTTAAATATTCTAATTTTTTCGCCCCGACCATTCGATACGATGGTTGCCGTAACGGTGGCGCCAGCCAAAAGAGGTTGTCCAACGGACACCTTCTCACCATTGCCCACCATGAGGACCTTGTCCAAAACAATGGCGCTGCCAACGTCGCCCGCAAGGGTTTCAATTTTTAAAGTTTCACCCGTGACAACACGGTACTGCTTGCCACCGGTCTTAATTACCGCGTACATAACAACCTCGCTTGAATGCAGTTTTACAGAGTCGAGCATTATACACAAACGGCACCCACCGTCAAAATGGTTTTTGGTCTAGCCTCAAGTAGTCCACTACACCCAGTATGCGGTTCGCGTCATCACCTTTGCGCTAATCTGCATCGCGAGCTTTACGGGTAGCGGCAGCTCCATGCCACCCAGCTGCACCGCCATGTCTCCGTGCCGTGCCTCATCTACAAGCATCTGCCGCACAATCGTACGACTTTTTATGTCCTGCTGCGGCAACATCTCCAGGTGACCCTGTAAGTGCGCGCCCACCTGGCGCTCAGTCTCTGCCACAAACCCAAGATTCCACTTGTCGCCAAGTAGCCCAGCAAGCGCGCCGATGGCCAATGAATTAACGTACCAGAGCGGATTAAGAAGGCTTGTGTGCCCGCCCAGCTCGCGAACGCGTCGCGACGTCCAGGCCAAATGCTCGGCCTCCTCTTTTGCCGCCTTTTGCAGCTCATCCTGCACCACAGGATCACTTGCCGTCAGTGCCTGCCCTTGATATAGGGCCTGGGCACAAATCTCACCACTATGGTTCACTCGCATCAGGGCTGCCGCTAGCTTCTTGTCATGCTCATCCAACATAACATCTGGCAGGCCGGCATCCGGCAGGGGGCGGGCGCTACGCGCCTCACTAAATAAGGTACGCAAACTCTGATCGAACTTAATAATCACATCATCAATATTTAGCACGCTTCACCTTTTTGCCACATCGCGACCTCGATTAACGACCCCATTTCACACAAACAGCCGAGCCAGCTCAGCACCCGGATCTGGCGCACGCATGAACGCCTCACCCACCAAAAAAGCGTTGACATTATGGTCACGCATTTGCTGCACATCTTCCGGCGTCACTATGCCGCTCTCCGTAACCACGATACGCTCACGTGGGATGCGTGGCAACAAGTCCAACGTGACCCGCAATCCAACCTCGAAGGTGCGCAGATTGCGGTTGTTGATACCAATAAGCGGGGTGACGAGTTGTAGCGCCCTGTCCAGCTCACGCTCGTCATGCACCTCCACCAAGACACCCAGCCCCAAGGTGTGTGCCAACACTTCAAATGCTTGCATTTGAGCCATACTGAGTGCTGCCGCAATCAAGAGTATGCAATCCGCCCCCATGGCACGCGTTTGATAAATTTGATAAGCGTCCACTATAAAATCTTTGCGCAGCACCGGGATCGTGCAAGCGGCGCGTGCCTCCCGCAAATATTCAGCACTGCCCTGAAAGAATTGCGCGTCCGTTAGCACCGACAAACAAGTGGCGCCATGACCAGCATAGCTAGCGGCAATCTCTGCCGGACGAAAGTCGGCACGCAACAAGCCCTTGCTTGGGCTGGCTTTTTTAATTTCAGCTATCACTGCGGCCCGGCCTATCTGAATCTGCGTACATACTGCCGCCACAAAATCACGCACCGGTGGTGCCCCCTCTGCCTCGGCACGCACGATCTCTTCTGGCTTTCTGGCCTTAGCGGCAACAACCTCCTGCACCTTAACCGCAAGAATTTTTTGTAAAATATCAGACATGATCGACACCTAATATACTAAGGCACGTATTTTAACGTAAGTGCAATGGTAAAATGCACCCTTCACGGTGGGTAGGGCACAGCAAGGCCCGCCCACTAACTCCACTAAAATGGTGAGATAGAAATGGATAACATCAAGGTATACATGGAGCGTGTTGGACAACAGGCACGCGCCGCGTCTCAGATTATGGCACAGGCCGGTACCGCGGTAAAAAATCGCGCCCTAGAGAACATTGCTGGTGCCCTTCTGAGTGGCAGTAAAGCTCTCATCGCCGCAAACGCTAGCGATGTTGCTGCCGCACTTGCCAGTGGCTTAGACGCTGCGTCTATTGACCGCCTCACACTAACCGAGGCAACCGTGCGCAGCATGGCGGAGGGGATGCTGCAAATAGTTGCGCTTCCAGATCTTATCGGCGAGATCAGTGATCTCAAGTATCGCCCATCCGGAATTCAAGTTGGCAAAATGCGTGTACCCCTGGGTGTGGTGGGCATCATATATGAGTCACGTCCCAATGTAACAGCTGATGCAGCAGGGTTATGCATAAAGTCAGGCAACGCTGCTATTTTACGCGGCGGCTCAGAGGCAATACATTCCAACCAGGCCATCGCGACCTGCGTTCACCAGGGATTGCGTGAGACCGGCCTGCCCGAGAGTGCGGTACAGGTTATCAGCACCACCAACCGCGAAGCGGTAGGCGAGCTTATTACCATGGAAAAATACGTAGACGTGATCGTGCCACGTGGCGGCAAAAGTCTCATTTCGCGTATCTCGAAAGAGGCTAGGATACCCGTCATAAAGCACCTAGACGGTATTTGCCATGTGTATATAGATGATGAGGCAAACCTAGAGCAGGCCATTCTTATCGCTGACAACGCTAAAACCCAACGCTACGGCGTATGCAACGCGATGGAAACCCTGTTGGTTGCTCGTAGTGTGGCGGCCGACGTCCTACCTCAGCTATGTAAAATATATCTAGATAAGGGTGTTGAGCTACGCGGTGACGAAACCGCACGCAAGCTGGTCAAACAAATGGGGGTGGCTACCGAGGAGGACTGGCGTACCGAATACCTTGCGCCCATCTTAAGTGTTCGCGTAGTCGCTGGGCTGGACGAGGCTATCACACACATCAATACCTACAGCTCGAAGCATACAGATAGCATCGTGACCCAGAGCTACCCTAGTGCAATGCGTTTTTTACGTGAGGTGGACTCTAGTTCGGTCATGGTTAATGCTTCGACGCGCTTTGCCGATGGCTTTGAGTACGGATTGGGTGCGGAGATTGGTATCTCTACTGACAAGATTCATGCACGTGGCCCCGTCGGATTGGAAGGTCTCACTTCGCAAAAATTTATTGTATTGGGTAATGGCCAGATAAGAAATTAGCCGGAACAGCTCTTGCTCACGGCCAATGCGCAAACACATCTCGTCTAAACTAACCACGAAAGAGCATATGACACAGACCATCGCAGTTAACGTGCCCGACATTGGGGACTTTAAGGACGTCGCCATTATCGAAGTGCTCGTCAAGGTAGGCGACACCGTGACAGCAGATCAATCACTTATCACCCTGGAGACCGACAAGGCTACCGTGGAAGTGCCTTCGCCCGCCGCGGGAGTGATACAAGAATTGCAAGTTAAAATTGGTGACAAAGTCAGCCAGGGTGCACCCATCCTAACGCTCAAGACAGCAGCCAAGGAGGTGCCCACTTCACTCCAAAGTCAAATAACGGTAGAAGGGAAATCAGCGGAAGAAGTGCCCACAACTACGCCAGTAAGTGCCACCGTATCTGGGCCAGCCGCCTCAGTCTCTCCGACCTTTACAAGGGGTGATTTACACGCCGAGGTGGTTGTTATCGGTGCTGGTCCAGGGGGTTACACCGCGGCCTTTCGTGCTGCCGATTTGGGCAAGCAGGTAACGCTCATCGAGCGCGATTCTAAGCTGGGTGGAGTCTGTCTCAACGTGGGCTGTATTCCATCGAAAGCGCTATTACATATAGCCAAGGTTATCGACGAGGCAAATGAAATCTCACATCACGGCGTGATCTTCGCCAAGCCGACAATCGATATCAATAAAATTCGTGATTGGAAGGATGGCATCATCGCCAAGCTCACCGGCGGCCTAGTCGCACTATCCAAGCAACGCAAGGTGCAGGTGATCTATGGTGCAGCAAAATTTAGCTCGGCTAATTCTCTCACCATAGAAGCAAAAGACGGTATAAAAACCATCACATTTGATAACGCCATCATTGCCACTGGATCTAGCGTGGTACACATCCCTGGCTTTCCTTACGACGATCCCCGTTTGATTGACTCCACTGGCGCACTGCTACTACAGGATATTCCTGAGCGCATGCTAATCATTGGTGGTGGCATCATCGGCCTCGAGATGGGCACGGTATATGCCGCACTAGGCTCTAAAATTTCCGTGGTGGAGTTGGCCGATGGACTCATTCCTGGCGCCGATCGTGACCTGATACGTCCGCTACATAAGCGCATCGAGAAGCGCTATGAGGCAATCTATCTAAAGACTCGAGTCACCAAGGTTGAGGCCAAGCCAGATGGGCTCTGGGTGACATTTGAGGGTGATGGCGTACCACAACCACAGCGATATGATCGCGTATTGCTGGCCGTAGGTCGTCGTCCGAATGGGCACGAGGTTAATCCTTCGGCGGCCGGCATCACAATCAATGAGCGTGGATTTATTCCAGTGGACAAACAGCAACGCAGTAATGTGCCGCACATTTATGCCATAGGTGACATTGTTGGTGATCCGATGTTGGCACACAAGGCGACGCATGAGGGCAAGGTGGCTGCGGAAGTTATCTCGGGAGGCAAGGTCAGCTTCAACCCACTCACCATTCCGTCTGTCGCGTACACCGACCCAGAGGTCTCTTGGATGGGCCTCACTGAAATACAAGCCAAGGCACAGGGGATCCCTTACGAAAAGGCCACCTTCCCTTGGGCGGCGAGCGGTCGCGCTCTGTCGATGGGGCGCGAAGAAGGTTTTACAAAGCTATTATACGACCCGCACACCAAGCGCATTCTTGGTGCGGGAATCGTGGGTAGCAATGCCGGCGAGCTGATTGCCGAAACCGTGCTTGCATTGGAGATGGGTGCGGACATGAAAGATATCGGTTTAACTATTCACCCGCACCCTACGCTATCCGAGACCGTCTGCTTTGCGGCAGAGATTGCTGAGGGCAACATCACCGACCTATACGTACCACGCAAGCCATCTGGAGCCAACCGTTAGCCAGGGCCATGACCGAATCTATTGGACTGTTGTCGTTTTTTATTAGCAGCTTCCTCGCCGCCACCCTGCTTCCTGGTGGCTCAGAGGCCGTTCTGGTTGGCGTACTTAAGGCATACCCTGAGCTATTTTGGATGACACTTTTGCTTGGCACCCTAGGCAACACGTTAGGTGGGATGGTGTCGTTCGGCATGGGGCGACTGCTGCCGCAAACTCATAAACTGAGGTATGTGGATAAAATACAACACTACGGCACACCTGCGCTCCTGCTCGCATGGGTGCCCCTACTAGGTGATGCCTTGTGCCTTACTGCTGGATGGCTAAGATTAAATCCCTGGCATGCCGCACTATTCATGGCTACAGGGAAGTTTGCGCGTTATTGGATCGTGGCTATTGCAACCAAAATCTGAACGGCAAGCACATCCCCAAAGATCATTAAACAATCAGCCCAAAAAAAATCCTTAGAATTATCTTGACAACATCTATTCATCGAGTGTAAAAAGCACACTGGTGTTTGATTCAAAAGTTTTTGCGATACTGGTTTTTCCATGTGCAATCTTTCGATATCAAATAGTCTCGCGGAGGGTTTCTCCGTTTTTTAGTAAAGGAAGTAGCACACATGGCAACTGGTACAGTTAAATGGTTCAACGATGCAAAGGGTTTTGGTTTTGTCACTCCTGACGATGGTAGCGAAGACTTGTTCGCGCATTTTTCAGCGATCAATATGAGTGGCTTTAAGTCTCTTCAAGAAGGTCAAAAGGTTACCTTTGATGTGACTCAAGGTCCAAAAGGAAAGCAAGCATCAAACATTCAGGCTCCTTAAGCGGTCTCTGAATTAAAAAACCCCGGCATGAAAATGCCGGGGTTTTTTATTATCTGCCTAATACACATACGGGCGCTCAAGCTTGCAACATTCGCACTCCCCATGCCACACCAAATCCGGTCACATCGCTTGCCACTATACCCAACCCGCCCTCGCAACGACTGGCGGACAAATCGATATGCAGCCATGGGATGTCATCAACAAACCGCTTAAGAAAACGAGCTGCCAAGATGTGGTCGGCGTCACCATCTAGTGTGCATTGCTTGATGTCTGCCACCTTTGAGTCCAGGGCTGTTTCATAATCATCATCTAATGGAAATGCGCACAGGCGCTCTCCAACCTCTTTACCCACACCAACGGCACGTAGCAGCAGCTCGTCACGATTACCCAAAACACCACTATATCGAGCACCCACAGCAACAGCCATGCTGCCGGTCAGGGTGGCAAAATCAATCATCAGGTCAGGCTTGGCACGTGCCGCCAATGTAAGCGTATCAGCCAACACCATACGCCCCTCGGCGTCAGTATGCATAATTTCGATGGTGGTTCCATTTAACGCGGTGACGATATCGTTTTGCTTGTAAGCCTTCGGGCTTATGTGATTTTGCGCAATCGCTAGCCAGCAATCTATATTAACCGCCAGCTTTCTTTTCGATGCAGCAAGCAGGATGCCGAGCGCCACGGCTGAGCCATTCATATCCTCGTGCATGCCATGCATGTAACGTGCCGGCTTCAGATTGTGTCCGCCGGTATCGAAGCAGATACCCTTGCCTATCAGGCCAATGGTTTTCTTGGCCTTCGGATGAGAATATCGCAGGTGCACAATGGCAGCGTCTTCGTCCGAGCTGCCCTGCGCTACCGCCAGAAATGCACCTGCACCCAGCTTACGTAATTTTTTAATATCAAACTCGGCATGCTTCCAGCCGTATTGTTGCGCAAGCTTGCCAACTCTTGCCCGATACCAGGCTGGGGTTAGCTCGTTAGGTGGAAGTACCGTAAGGGCACGGCACAAGAGATTACCCTCCGCTTGCGCCTTTAGTGGTGCGAAGGTCTCCCTATCTACCAGCCCAAACAATTTTATTGCTTGCAAAGACTTTCGCTTGTTCTTGTTCTTGCTCTTGTGCTCCGGCAATAGCGTGCCATTAATCCACGCGCCATACACAGCAAATTCTGCTGCCTGCCTGCGTTGCGCTGGGTCGCCAAAAACCGCAATAGCAATACTTGTCGGCCCCTCCTCCAGAAGCCATTGCATGGCCTTGCGCACCTGGGTCTGGATTACAAAGGCGTCTTTAGTAAAATCAAGCATCGCCCACACTGTCAGCGCACCATTGGCCGCATTAGCGCAAACCGGTGTATCAATCAGGTCGCTCACCTTTAAGTTACGTCGAGATAGCACCGACCCGAGTAATTCTCGATGTGGCAAATCTTGAGGTAGCGCCCTTGCCTTGGGTAGCAGTACTAGCAGATGTTGATTAATTAGGTTTTTGGGCTGCGTTAAGGAAAGTGTAAGTTGTGCTAGCATTTGTCCCTCGGTAAATTTAAGCATCGTTTAGTATTATACAAACAGTCGTCACCCACTCTCTAGAGTCTTTATGCGCCAATATCTATACCTTATGAAGCACGTGCTCCATCATGGCACAAAAAAGCATGACCGCACCGGGACTGGCACGGTCAGCATATTTGGCTATCAGATGCGGTTTAATCTTGAGCATGGATTCCCCTTGGTTACAACCAAAAAGTGCCACCTAAAGTCCATTATTCATGAATTGTTATGGTTTTTGCAGGGTGCCACCAACATACACTACCTCAAAGAAAATGGTGTAAAGATATGGGATGAGTGGGCTGACCAGGACGGCAACCTCGGTCCAGTATATGGCAAGCAGTGGCGTTCTTGGGTGGCATCCGGTGGGTCCACTATTGACCAAATCTCAGAGGTTATCGAACAAATCAAGCACAACCCAGACTCGCGCCGCATGATCGTTTCTGCCTGGAATGTGGGAGAGTTAAGTGAAATGGCGTTGGCGCCATGCCATATCCTGTTTCAGTTCTATGTATCTGATGGCAAGCTTTCTTGCCAGCTGTATCAACGTAGCGCAG
>DKNB01000022.1:15573-15748 GCA_002470125.1 Gallionellales bacterium UBA7399
CCTCAAGCCTGGGGATCTGATACACACCTTTGGCGATGCGCACCTGTACATCAACCATCTTGAACAGACAGAACTACAACTTTCTCGCGAGCCACGAGCACTACCTACCATGCACATCAACCCCACCGTTAAAAATATATTCGATTTTAAATTTGAAGATTTCTCGCTAGAAAAT
>DKNB01000008.1:0-714 GCA_002470125.1 Gallionellales bacterium UBA7399
GTCCCCATCGTCTAGAGGCCTAGGACATTACCCTTTCACGGTAAGTACACGAGTTCGAATCTCGTTGGGGACGCCACATACATAGCTTCGCGCAACATTGATACCGCGCAAAGCTCTTGCGAGCAAGGCCAAAAATCTCAATGCCATGGCGCTCACGGTCACACTGAGGTAGACCTCAGGACGCCCATCAGGGACTACCCTTGACGCGTCTTCTCGTCTTTTTTGACTTTCTTAGCGGCCTTTTTTTCTTTCATGGTTTTAGCCGGTTCCTTCTTGACTGCCTTTTTGCTTTCTTGACCTTTTGCCATGTCTCGCTCCTTAATGGTGTTATTAAAAAACGCGGGGTGAGCCTACCTCCGATCACTAGCACATGCTATCGAAAGAGCTTACACATCGATGCAGACAAGCTTTACACGCTCAAGCAATAAGTCTGCACGAGTTCGATTATAAGAACAATTGATACTCTCGTCGAGGCCGTCCCAGAACCTACTCTGCACAAGGCATCGTCCAGGTCACCATCAACCCGATCTCGTCCTGCTGGGCGCGGTATGCACCAGCCACTTCCACGCCAGGTACACACACCAGGTCGCCACCACAAAAGAGTAGCGGCATCAGCCTCCTCTGCCATGGGGGTATACCGTGCTCTTGCATCAGGATATTTAATTTTTTATGCGGGCGCGTAGCATCCAACTGCACCAACTCTCCCGTGCGAGG
>DKNB01000008.1:780-4096 GCA_002470125.1 Gallionellales bacterium UBA7399
GCCTCGCCACTCCACGCCACCTCAAACTGAAGTGCGGGCGACAGCGCGGGCATGACGTGGATGTGGGTACGGTACCTGCGTACCTGCCAGCCACGCCAGTCAATGCAGACTTGCGCGTCTTGTCGTGCGTCACACAGCTGACGCCGCATCTCTTGCAAGCGCGCGCTCTCTGGGATGGGTGCACCCTGCGCCGCCAGAAAGTAGCGTAATACATTCTTTCCTCGTGCCGCATCCAGATCCCTTAACGCCTCAACATCTAAGCACCTGTCGGCTATATAGCCCTCTGAGTCCTGTCGTGCTAGCTCATCCAAGAGCTGGACTGCCTCATAAAAATTATGTGCACTTCGCAGCAGGGTCTTGCGGTAGGCCGGGAAGCGTTGCTCCAAGGATGGCAGTACTCGATGACGTAAAAAATTACGGGGGTAAGTATCGTCGGCGTTGCTCTCGTCCTCAACCCACTCGAGTGCGTGCCGCTCTGCGTACTCCAGCAGCACGGAGCGAGGGACGCCTAGGAACGGGCGCAACAAGGTCTGGGCACTGGCACCAACACTAACGGCAGGCATTGCACTCGCACCCCGGACCCCCGACCCGCGTAACAACTGCAGCAGCACGGTCTCAGCCTGATCGTCAAGGTGATGGGCTAGGAGCACAACGTCTGCCCCCTGCCGAGAGAGTGCCGCGTGCCGTAGTTTACGGGCCGCGGCCTCGGTGCCTAACGAGCGTAGCGGCGTGATATCCACCCGCTCAACCCGCAAGGGGACGCCGTGAGATGCACACAGATCGGCACAGAATGTAGCCCAAGCATCCGCCTCTGGGCTGATGCCGTGGTGAACGTGCAGCGCACTCAGGCTCCACGAGGATCGAATAGAGAGTTGTTGCAGAACGTGCAGCAGGACAACCGAGTCAACGCCCCCGCTAAGCCCTAGCAGGACGGACGCGCCTTCATGAACCAGGGGTGAGAGTGCGTCGACGACGCACCCCTCTAAATCAAAGCTCGACTTCCTTGAACTTGCCATAGCCCATTACGCGGTTAAAGCGAATCTTCAACAGATCTTCTATCGAGTGAGATTGGACCTGCTTAAGGCTGTCCTGTAGGAAAGTTTTCATGGTCGCCATCATCTCCTTCTGCTGTGCGTGCGCACCGCCGGATGGCTCGTTAACGATTTTATCGATCAGCCCCAGGGCCTTCAATCGGACGGCGGTGATGCCAAGTGTTTCGGCTGCGTCAACCATCTTGTTTGCGTTCTTCCATAAAATTGCAGCGCAGCCCTCTGGCGAGATCACCGAATAAGTCGCGTACTGCAGCATAAGCAGGACGTCGCCCACCGCGATGGCCAAAGCGCCCCCGGAGCCACCCTCACCGATGACCGTGCAGATTAGCGGCACGCGCAACCCTGCCATCACGTACAGATTCTTGCCGATCGCCTCCGACTGACCGCGCTCCTCGGCACCAATTCCAGGGTAGGCGCCCGGGGTGTCAATAAAGGTCATGATCGGAATATTAAATTTTTCCGCCAGTCGCATCAAACGCAGCACCTTGCGATACCCCTCGGGACGGGGCATGCCAAAGTTACGGTACTGCCGCTCCTTGGTGTCGCGCCCCTTCTGGTGTCCGATCACCATCACGCTCTGCCCATTAAAACGCGCCAACCCCCCCACAATCGCAGGGTCATCTGCATAGGAGCGATCCCCGTGCAGCTCCTCAAAGTCAGTAAATAGGCTCTGGATGTAGTCTAGGGTGTATGGGCGTTGCGGGTGGCGCGATACCTGCGAAACCTGCCATGGCGTGAGCTTGGAATAGATGTCCTTCGCCAGCTCCACGCTCTTTTGTTGGAGACGATCGATTTCGTCAGAGATGTCCAGTGCCGAGTCCTGCTGCACGAAGCGTAGCTGCTCGATCTTGCTTGCCAATTCGGCAATAGACTGCTCAAAGTCTAAGAAAATAGGTTTCATAAGCTTTATATTTATTCGCGTGCTCAAATGATACAGCATCTACACAACAAGACTCAATAAGCACGGTACGCCCCGGACCCAGCCAGCCGCACTCTAAATCAGGGCGTACCCAGTCAAAGGCTGCGTACTACGCCACAGCTTCCACGTTGCGCCACGCGTCAGAATAAATTTCTGCGCAATGCCAGCACCTAACACGATCAGGGTGAGCCGCTCAATGCGCTTATCACGCAAGCCCTTCCACAGCGGGACAATGCAGTCTCGCTCTAGGTGCTGTACCGAGTCACGCCACGCATCCATGTCCCCCTGTCTGAAGGCACGGCGCAGACCACCCCAGACAATAAGTTGATCACCAGAGTTGTCACGATCGACCCCATAATTTGCTGAATCATCTGACAAACTGACGTAGGGCACATCCGCCACCCGTGCAAATGCCTGCGTCATAAAATCATCGCCATAGATCATCGTGTACGGTCTGGTTAATTGATCCGTTGCGTGCCCGCCGCCCCATAACCACAAGCTATTAATGGGCAGCTCACCACGGGCCACACGTGCCTGATTAACGGGGTGATCGAAGAAAATAATTTGAATCTCACTGCACACCTTGTGCCAGCGCATGGCGTCCTGTCCTGTCGGCAGGTACGCGTGTGCATTCCTGCCTGTCACCTCATCCAAGGAATGGGTCCTCATGCCTGGAGCGCGCTCGGTCTTGACGTACCAGCGCTGTGGGTGGGGGGCAATAAAATGCAGATCCTCATCCACAAAATGTTCATTTAGGCTGGCGCACAATTGGGTAGCCTCATCGGCGCTCAGTTGCACCTCAGGGCGTAGAAGAAATTGCGTGTGCCGCATCTCTAGGTGCACCGGATCCGCACGCAGCCAGAAACTCGATCCTGGCTGCACACCCTCCCCCACCAAGGTGATCGGTGCGATGGGCTCATCCAAGTGACTCTTGATACTAAATCTTTGGCAAAGCCACCCCTCTAGAGTGCTCGCTGAGTCGTCATCTGAGGACGCGCAACTTGAGCGTGCCAACACCCTTTCAAGCGCGGGCACGTTCAGTCCGACGCAAGCGTCAAGGGCCACCTCCTGCGGCAGGAACAAGTCTGGAACAACAATGTCTAGGTTTCTCATGATGATTTTTTGCGAGCGTCGGGTATGGGGGTCAGTCGGTGGTAGGTCCATCGTGCCGGCGTCAGTTTACCATCCCGCTAGGGTCGATCTTGTGGCAAACTAACGTCTAATTTATTTCAGGCGGTCCCACCGTGCGCCCCTACGAACTCTTTATCGCCCTACGGTACACCCGCACCAAACGGCGCAATCATTTCATTTCCTTTATCTCACTCATCTCCATGCTGGGCATGGC
>DKNB01000008.1:4127-4352 GCA_002470125.1 Gallionellales bacterium UBA7399
GGCTTCCAGAAGGAGATACGCACGCGCATCCTGGGTATCGCACCTCACCTACAAATAAACGCCGAGAGTAATGACCTTGTCGATTGGCAACCCACCCTACAAGTCATAAAAAGTCACCCACAGGTGGTGGCTGCCGCGCCATTTATTAATGGGCAGGGCATGATCTCATTTGACCAGAATGTGCAGGGCGTAATGGTGCGTGGAATCCTGCCGCAAGACGAGAAG
>DKNB01000048.1 GCA_002470125.1 Gallionellales bacterium UBA7399
GACGAAAAAGGGGTGCCCTGGAGGTTCTCGGCGGCGGAGGCAATCGATGGCATTATGATTGGCAGGTGGAGGATGTACGCCTACATAGGGGGGCACTCTTACTGGGTGATTGTCGCCATCAGCGCGCTGGGCGAGAGGTACCTAAAGACCGATCACGACCCGGAACAACCCATCAACCTGCTTAGCCTACGAGGATGCCCACCCATGGCAGCAGCCGGCTGACGTTGGCATGATCATACCTCCCTGCTGGATGGCCAAGTCTGCCCCCAACTCGAATAATTGCTAAATTTATCCCCGATGCTTAGCTGGCGAGATGGGCAACCATTCTCTGCTCGCTTTGGCGATGTTTACTTCTCAGATGACTCTGGCCTGGAAGAGAAGTGCCATGTTTTTTTGCGAGGCAATAATCTGCCAGAGCGCTTTTCGGCATTGCGGTGCGGAGATAGCTTCGCCATAGGTGAGGTGGGCTTCGGCACCGGGTTGAATTTTTTGTGTGCGTGGCGACTGTTCAGCGAGACCTCACCACCTAGTAGCAGCCTAGACTTTTTTAGCATTGAGAAGTACCCGCTTAGCGAGAGCGAGCTGGCTGATGCCTTGGCACTCTGGCCAGCCCTGCGGCCGTACGCGGACGAGCTCTGCACCAAGTGGCATCGTCGTGTGCCAGGGTGGAATCGGTGGTGCTTTGACGGCGGGAGGGTGCGCCTTACGTTGGTCATAGGTGACGTAATGGACGCGCTGACAGAGGTTCGTGGCGGCATCGACGCGTGGTTTTTAGACGGATTTTCGCCGGCACTAAATCCGGAAATGTGGACGCCAGAGGTGTTTGAGAGCGTGGTCAGAGCCTCTCGGCCAGGAGCCTCATTCTCCACCTACACCTGCGCCGGCTATGTGCGTCGAGGTTTGGAGCGGGCCGGCTTCCGGGTTGGCAGATGTCCGGGCTTTGGGCGTAAGCGTGAGATGCTGCAAGGTGAGCTCCCAGGCTTACCACCACCACGCCCTATCGTAACGAGTGCCATTGTGATCGGCGGTGGGGTGGCTGGCTGCGCCGCCGCCGCCGCGTTGGCGATGCGTGGGGTCCCAGTCATCCTGATCGAGGGCGAGCCAACTCTTGCCGCGGCAGCGTCTGGGAACCCACGCGGGATACTACATATTCGACTGAGCGCAGGCATGGGCGCCCTGCAACGATTCTTGCTTGCGGCTTACGGGCATGTCCTGGCCCTATTAGACGAGAGACTTCCCGTCGACGGAGAGTCTCGAGCGGAATGCGGGGAGCTGCAGCTGGCGACCTCCGAACCAGAACTGAGACGCATCGAGAGGCTGGCGGCGCTAGATTGGCCGGCACACCTAATGCACCGTGTTGATGCGGCCGAGGCATCGGGATTCGCTGGCGTCAAGCTGGAGCATGGTGGGTTACGATTCCCGGCCGGATGCTGGGTGTCCCCGCCAAGGATGTGCGCGGCATTGGCGGCGAGTCCTTTGGTTACGCAGCATGTTGGTCATCGTGCAGAATCATTGACCAGCGTGAGTGGCGGGTGGCGGGTATCTGGGCAGGATGGAGGTGGGCGTGCGTGGGCGTACGATGCCCAGGTGGTGGTGGTCTGCGCTGGGTACCAGGCAAGATCATTTGTGCAACTGTCGCACCTTCCGCTGACGCCAGTGCGTGGACAGATTACCGCGATACCGGAGACAGCGTATAGCGAAAGGCTGCAGACGATTGTCTGTGCTAAGGGCTACATTACTCCGTCAGCCAGGGGGTCGCATTTGCTGGGCGCGACGCATGGCTTTAACGATGAGGCGGTGGACTTGCGGGTGCCTGATCACGCAGAAAATATTTCCAAGCTGGCAGGCATGTCTGCGGCGTTGGCGGAGTCACTGAGTGTGGATGCCGTGGCCATGGGGAAACTGGGTGGCCGAGCTTCGGTCAGGGCGTCCCTGCCCGGGGCCATGCCGCTTGTGGGCGAGTCCCTGCCGGGACTCTACGTGAGTCTGGGTCACGGCACCCATGGCCTGGTAACGGCGGGGCTCTCTGGTGAATTAATTGCGGCGAGTGTCTTTCGGCAGCTGTTGCCGCTCCCCAAGACGGTCGTGGACGAGTTGGCGACCGTGCGCGGCCTTTGAGGGTGGGTCACCGGGGGCGTGCGGCCCATATGTGACACTCGCTCACGCCGGATGGTGATAGTATGCTGCGCAAGTTAAAGTGGCGTGCATGCGGTGACACTTTGTTTTAAAAAATATCATAAAGCGAAAACAGCTTGAATCCTCAGCCCCTCATCCTGGCCTCATCTTCCGCGTACCGTAGTGAGCTGCTAAAGCGACTAGGGGTCACTTTTCAGGTTGCTGTGCCCGACATAGACGAGACCCCCTTGCATGGCGAGGGTGCCCAGCAGATAGCCTGGCGACTCTCTCGTGAAAAGGCGAGAGCTGTGGCGCCACGCCATCCGGATGCGCTGATTATTGCCTCGGACCAGGTCGCCATACTGGATGAGCGGTTGCTGGGGAAACCGCTCATCCATGACGCCGCCACGCAGCAGCTGAAAGCCATTCGGGGGAAGAGCGTGGTCTTCTACACCGCGCTGACCGTGCTAAATGCTCGCAGTGACGAGATGGAGACGGGGGTCGTGCAGAATTGTGTTGGATTTCGTGAGTTCGATGACGCCGAAATAGAGTCGTACCTGCGAAAAGAGAAGCCATATGACTGCGTGGGCGGTATTAAATCAGAGGGCCTGGGCATCGCGCTGATCAGCAAGATCGAGGGTGACGATCCCAATGCCCTGATCGGCCTGCCGCTTATCCTGCTGGTGAGCATGCTCAAGAGGCATGGAGCCCCCATTCCGTAGGCGGCCATTGATAATTTTGACGGTTGGCAGGCGCCCTGTGCGCGGGGTGGGTGGTTGATTTAGTTGCGGGAGCGCTGTATTTCTGTTATTAAAGCGCGGCTTTAAAATTTAATTCGTACGTTTTTGGAGATACCTGATGTCGGCACAAACAAAAAAACCAGCTGTTCCTTACAAAACCAAGAAGGGGGAGGCTTACATGAACCCCAAGCAGCTGGACTACTTTAAGAACACCCTGAACAGCATCAAGCTTGAGCTGGGTGCGGATATCGATAGGACGGTCCACTCCATGCAGGATGACGCCACGGTGTTTGCCGACCCAAATGATCGCGCGAGCCAGGAGTCGGAGATGACATTGGAGCTGCGCAACCGTGATCGTGAGAGCAAGCTGATCAAGAAGATAAACGAAATGCTGGCAAAGATAAGTAGCGGTGACTATGGCTACTGCGACAAGTGCGGTGTGGAGATTGGGCTTAGCCGCCTGGAGGCGCGACCAACGGCCACGCTATGCATTGACTGTAAGACCCTAGACGAAATTCGCGAAAGACAGGTAGCCAAGTAGCCTAAGTTGCCACGCATTGCTTGGCAGCTTAGGCTGCAGGTGGGGCCGCCAAAAATTTTTAGGGCGCCGATTAGCAATGCTGTCCCGCTGCGTAACCGGACGCCCACGCCCACTGGAAGTTGTAGCCGCCCAGCTGACCCGTAACATCCACCACCTCACCAATGAAGTATAGCCCAGGCACCTGGCTAGCCTCCATCGTCTTGGACGACAGGGCGTCAGTGCTAACGCCGCCGCAGGTGACCTCTGCCTTGGAGTAGCCCAGGGTGCCGCTGGGCGTGATCTCCCAGTTACTCAGCTGAGCGGATAGCGTCCCTATTTCTTTTTCGGAGTACTGGTTTAGTGGCTTATCACCAGAGAGAATATTTTTAGGTAGGGTGGCGCACCATTTCTCAATAAATCTCTTTGGCAGGTACTGCGCAAAAAAATTGCTCAGCAGCATGCGACTGTCTCGTTGCTCAAGGAATAATTTCAGTGTGTCATGGCCGGGCATAAAATTAATGTGTAGCGGTTGGCCAGGCTCCCAGTACGAGGATATCTGCAGGATGGCTGGCCCGCTGAGGCCGCGATGGGTGAATAGTATGCCCTCCCGGAAGGTCTGTCTGCCGTAGCTCACCTCAGCATCCAGGGAGACTCCGGCGAGGTCGGAATACGACGACCAGTCGTCTGGATGAAAACTTAATGGCACCAGTCCGGGTTTTAATTTAGTCACTGGGATACCAAACTGCTGTGCGATTCGATAGCCGAATGGGGTTGCTCCAATCTTGGGGATGGATAGGCCGCCACTGGCAATCACCAGGGACTGGGGATGGAAGGTGCCGTGATCGGTTTGGATGTGGAAGCGCTCGCCTGTGTCTTGAGGAGGGGGTGGGCTCATGTGATCGACCGTGGCTATACTGCATGGCGCTAGTAGGCGCACCCCGGCCGTATCACATTCCTTTTTTAGCATCGTAATGACCGCCATCGACCCCTGATCACAAAACAGCTGCCCCAACTTCTTCTCATGGTAGCCGATGTCATGCTTGTTTAGCCATGCAATGAAATCCTGTGGGGTGTAGCGTGCCAATGCGGAGCGACAGTAATTGGGGTTGGCAGATAAGTAATTCTCTGGCTTTGTGTGTAAGTTGGTGAAGTTGCAGCGACCGCCACCGGAGATACGAATTTTTTCTGCCAGCTTCTTGGAGTGATCAAGTACGCACACGGAGCGGCCTCGACGTGCGGCCTCTATGGCACACATCATGCCAGCGGCGCCAGCGCCGACGATTGCTACATCTATTTTTGTGCTCATGGGGGGCGCTTGGATGGCTAGGCAGTCGGTCGTGGTTCCATCCGGGCCACCCGGAAGACCGCCAGAGTGACTGAGGCTATTTCCACAAGCACGAGCCCTTGCTAGCCTTATCTATCTCCACTAGTTGCTGTGCGTGCTTTTCTAGCTCATCGGCGGTGGCAGGCAGTACACGTAACTCGAGGTGAGAGAGATCTATGTGGGCGTCGGACAACTGCTCTTCCTGCTCGTCGTTTCGATCGTCCAGAAAATTTTTCTGGCCTCGTGTCATGGACAGATAAACCTCTGCCAGCAGCTCGGTATCCAATAGTGCGCCGTGCAATGTGCGGTGCGAGTTGTCTATCTGGTAGCGATCACACAGTGCGTTCAGGTTGTTTTTTTTGCCGGGGTGCAGTTCCTTGGCGAGCTTTAGTGTGTCGATGACGCTGGTGCAGTAACTGTCCAGCAGAGGAAGACCGGATAGCTCTAGCTCCTTATTTAAGAATCCAACATCAAAGGGCGCGTTGTGAATGATTAGCTCTGCGCCCCGAATGAACTCCAGTAGCGCGGGCACAATCTCAGAAAATTTAGGCTCGTCCTGCAGGCGCTCCAGTGTTAGGCCGTGAACCTCTGCCGCCCCCGCGTCGATTTCGCGTTCCGGATTTAGGTACCGATGGAAGCGTCGGTCGGAGACCTTACGATCGCTTAACTCGATAGCCGCCAGCTCAATGATGCGATGCCCCTTCCTGGGATCTAGGCCGGTGGTTTCGGTGTCTAGAACGATCTGCCTCATTGCTCACCCCCATTCAATAGTTGTTCGATTCCGCGATTTGCCAACTCATCCGCTCGCTCATTTCCGTCGTGTCCGGCATGCCCCTTCACCCAAACCCATTGAACGCTGTGCATGCTTGCCACCTCATCTAGCATGCGCCACAGGTCGGCATTCTTGACGGGCTTTTTGTTGGAGGTCTTCCAGCCAGTCTGTTTCCAATTGTGCACCCAGACGCTAATGCCTTGCTGTACGTACTTTGAATCGGTATGCAGGATTACATGGCATGGCCTCTTCAGGGCCTCTAGTGCGCGGATTGCACCCAGCAACTCCATCCGGTTGTTGGTTGTATGCGCCTCGCCACCACATAGCTCACGCTCCTTGCCCATGATTCGTAGCAGCGCTCCCCAGCCCCCTACGCCAGGATTTCCTTTGCAGGCCCCGTCGGTAAAAATCTCCACTGTCCCTGTGGGTGTTGCGGCGTGCTTTGTCATTTTTGGCGTAGCTTTGTGCGTTGAGATATTTTTCTATTTAATTTTGGTGCCCTTGGCAGTAGCTGGCTAACCAGACCTTCGTTCCATTTTGGCTTGATCATATTTCCCCCGGGGACATGCTTGATCGCTTGTAAAAAGTATACCCCACCCCATGCCGCCCACCAGCGATCGCCGGCCAACTCCATAAAATTAAAATAACTAAGCCAACGTTTCTTTATGAGCGGGGGCGCGTAGCAGGTAAATCGTCCCGTCACCACCTCAAATCCGAGTAACGCCAACCAATCTTTTAATTTCGACAGGGCTATAAAATTTCCCCGCCACGGGCAGTGCGTTCGTGAGCTTAGTACGCGCCATATTCCCCAAAGACTGCGTGGGTTAAATCCACTAATGATGACACTACCACCCGGCCTGAGCATGCGCGCCACCTCACGCAAGACCTGATGGGGGTGGTCATGAAATTCAAGCACATGGGGCAGCAATAGCAAATCCAAGCTGCCCTCTCCGAATGGGAATTCACTCATGTCCAGTCTCACCTGCACCCCGGCCTCGTTGCCTGCCACGAGGCGTAGCGGCATGCGGTTGGCACGCAGAAGATCGTACTCCGCTAGGTTGAGCTGTAGGGCATTAAAGCCAAATATATCGGCCACACCGTGATCAAACAGTGCCTGCTCACATTTTAGTAGGTACACCCCTTGGGGTGTAGAGAGCCAATCGTTTAGCGTGTGCGTGTCCAATGTGCAATACTCTCTCACTTGGACGCTACCAAGCGCAATAATTTTTTTATGCTAAACATTATTCCGATCCCCGCATTTAAGGATAACTACATCTGGGCGCTGCACGACCACGAGCACATGGCGGTCATCGATCCGGGAGACGCAGCCCCGGTGCTGGAGTACCTAGGGCTCCACAAGCTTAAGCTTGTGGCCATACTGTGTACGCATCACCACAATGATCACGTGGGCGGCGTGTGTGAGCTGGCTGAATTATACAACGTGCCAGTCTATGGACCGCAGCTTGAACTTATCCCCTGCGTAAGTGATGGCCTGGATGACGGCGACATAATTGAAATTCCTGAGTTGAGTATAAAATTTCGTGTCATAGATATCCCGGGGCACACGCATGGACACATCGCCTACCTGGGTGCAGGCGGTATCTTTTGTGGTGACACTCTATTCGGCTGTGGCTGTGGTAGGTTGTTCGAGGGTACGGCTGTGCAATTGTTCCATTCGCTGCAGCGACTGGCAAGCCTGCCCAAAGAAACAAAAGTGTACTGTGGGCATGAGTATACTGAAGCCAACATTCGCTTCGCGCTGTTCTGTGAGCCAGACAATGCCAGACTTGTTTGCCGCCAAGATGATGTGCGAACGTTACGTGCCGCGGGGCGCCCAACCCTACCCTCCACCATTGACCTGGAAAGAGATACAAATCCATTCTTGCGTTGCGCCGAGCCGGGCGTTGTGGCCACCGCATTGCGGCTAACTAAAACCGAACAGGCTGACGAAGTCAGCGTGTTTACCGCCCTGCGAACCCTGAAGGATCACTTCTAGCGCTGGTTTAGATTGCTACAAAGCCCTTTCTGGTTTATTCTGCTCGCCCTTCGGAGAGGTGGATGAGCGGTTTAAGTCGCACGCCTGGAAAGCGTGTTTAGGATCATATCCTAACGCGGGTTCGAATCCCGCCTTCTCCGCCAAATGTTAAGTATAATCAGTCGGATATTATGCGCCCAAGACGCTGGCGCCTGATCATCACGTTGTTGTCCTTGAGCTTTGTTTTGACAGGGAAAGATTAAATGTATATCATGCTCGCCTTATGTCTGAGCGGCAATTTATAGATAGTCTGGACTTTGCCAACAATAAGCGAGAATTACGCGGCCAGGTTGCATTAGTTGAAATGCCACGACTGCAGGATGTTTTGGCCTCACCTGATGCCAGCCTTCAGCAAGACAGCAATGAAGGGGTTGGCTATATCTTGCGTGGATTGCAGGATGAAAATGGCAAGCCAATGCTGAGCATTAAACTAGATGGAGTGCTTGAGCTCAGGTGTCAAAGATGCCTAGGGGGTCTTGTCTACCCATTGAAGCTGGTATCGCAGCTGTTCTTGGCGCACAGAGACGACTGGGACGAGTCTTATATTGAAGACGGTGAGGCGGAGACCATTCTGGCTGACCAAAGGCTGGACGTGTTTGCTTTGCTTGAGGAAGAGATTTTGCTGGGGCTGCCATTCGCACCAAGGCATCCTGCGGGTGCCTGTCAGGTTGTGGCGGGCGGGTACTTGGCAGAAGAAGGGGGTCGGATGCAAGAGAACCCCTTTGCGATTTTGTCGGAATTAAAAAAATAGTAATTTTGTTATTTGTTTTGTAAGGAGTTGACATGGCTGTTCAGCAAAATAAAAAATCCCCATCTAAGCGTGGTATGCACCGCTCGCATGATTTTTTGGTTGGCCCTGCGTTGGCAGTTGAGCCGTCCACTGGCGAGCAGCATCTACGCCATCACATTAGCCCGACTGGATTTTATCGCGGCAAAAGAGTTGTCAAAGTAAAAGGTGACTAGTTGCATCTCTCGGAAGCGAATATGCACCCAGTACAGAAAGTGCATACACGTTACGTGTCCTAATTTCCAAGTTCGAGCATAGCGTTCAGAGGATTGCTTGGTGGATGTCACAATAGCCATTGATGCCATGGGGGGTGACCATGGGACACGCGTCACAATTCCAGCCGCAGTGATGTATTTGAAAGAGCACCCAAACGATACTGTAGTGTTGGTTGGTTTGCCCGATGTTATCGAGGCGGAGCTCCTTGCTGCGAAAGTGTCTATCGGATTGCGACTGCGCATCCATCCGGCCAGTGAAGTGGTTGGCATGGATGAGTCGCCGCAGCTGGTGCTGCGCCGCAAAAAAGATTCCTCCATGCGTGTTGCTATCGACCTTGTTGACAAGGGCGAGGCTTCTGCCTGTGTGAGCGCCGGCAACACGGGCGCACTGATGGCCATAGCGCGCTATGTGTTAAGAACGTTGCCGGGCATAGATCGTCCCGCGATAGCCTCATTCCTGCCTACCTGTAAGGGCCAGGTATGCATGCTTGATCTTGGTGCGAATGTAGACTGCACCGCTGAAAATTTATTGCAATTTGCCTTGATGGGGAGTGCGCTTGTAAGCGCCATTGAGCACAAGAGTAGCCCTGCGATTGGCTTGCTTAATATTGGTAGCGAGGACATCAAGGGTAACGAAATTGTTAAGCAAGCCGGTGAGCTTTTGCGACAGAGTGACTTGAACTTTTACGGCAACGTGGAGGGCGACGATATTTTTTCTGGGGTGACCGATGTGGTGGTCTGTGATGGCTTCGTGGGTAATGTTGCACTAAAAACAACAGAGGGCCTGGCGCACATGCTGGGTGGGTTCTTGCGTGAGGAATTCAATCGTAATATCTTCTCCAGGCTGGTCGGGTTGATCGCCACCCCAGTGCTCAAGGCATTTAAGAGACGCGTTGATCCCCGTCGGTATAATGGTGCCAGCTTGCTTGGGCTGAAGGGTATCGTGTTAAAAAGTCATGGCGCCGCTGATAAGTTTGCTTTCTTTTGTGCTATTGAGCGTGCCGCCGAAGAGGCGCGTGGCGGCATGCTGCATAATATTAGCGAGCACGTAGAGCGGTGGCATCATGCGTGTCAACAAAAAGTCACTGAGGCCACCTGATGTATTCTAAAATAATTGGCACCGGCAGCTATTTGCCGACTAAGGTTGTAACAAACTTCGACATTGAAAAATTAGTCGAAACTTCGCACGACTGGATTGTGACGCGCACCGGTATTGTCGAACGACATTTTGCCGCCAAGGATGAGCAGGCTAGCGATATGGCGGTACACGCCAGCCGACGTGCACTAGAGGCCGCCGGTATCGGCGCAGATGAAATTGATCTGGTTATAGTCGCCACGACCACGCCAGACCAAATTATGCCTAGCACAGCATGCATTTTGCAGGACAAGCTGGGGATCAAAAAAGGTGCGGCCTTCGATGTTCAGGCGGTTTGCAGTGGCTTTATTTACGCACTAAATACCGCGGATCTGTTTGTCCGTACCGGACAGGCACGTAATGCATTGGTGGTCGGGGCGGAGGTCCTGTCACGCCTGTTAAACTGGGAGGACCGTACCACCTGCGTGTTGTTTGGCGATGGGGCGGGGGCGGTGGTGTTGCAGGGTAGTGACACACCAGGTATTTTGTCCGCCAGACTACATGCCGATGGCAGCCACCGTAGTAAGCTCAGCGTGAATGGCGGCATATGTGGCGGCGCCGTATTTGGCGATCCCTATATTCAGATGGATGGCCAGGCCGTTTTTAAATTTGCGGTTAAGGTGCTCAGTGAGGTGGCAGAAGAGGTGTTGGCTGAAAATAAAATGACATGCGCTGACATTGATTGGCTAGTCCCCCATCAGGCAAATATCCGAATCATGGAGGCAACCACCAAAAAGCTCGGCCTGAGTATGGACAGGGTGGTCGTGACCGTTGCACACCATGGAAACACATCAGCAGCATCCATTCCCTTGGCTCTCGATACTGCGGTAAGGGACGGGCGCATCCAGCCTGGACAGCACATCTTGCTGGAGGCGGTTGGAGGTGGCTTCACTTGGGGTGCAGCTCTGCTGCGTTGGTGATGCTTGCAAGGTCCTTTCCATCATGACAATAAAGGTGGCCTTTGTTTTCCCGGGGCAGGGCTCGCAATCGAGAGACATGATGAGCAAGTATGTCGACTTTCCTGTGGTGCGAGACACCTTCACCGAGGCCTCTGACATACTTCAACAAGATTTGTGGCGATTGGTTGCAGAGGGTAGTGACGCGGAGCTTAATGCGACCATTAACACGCAGCCCATCATGCTCGCTGCTGGGGTGGCGGTGTACCGAGCCTGGCAGAGCCTGGGCGCCAAATCCCCAACGTTACTTGCCGGACACAGCCTTGGCGAGTACACGGCACTGGTGATCTCTGGGGTGCTTAAATTTTCGGATGCCTTGCCGCTGGTGCGTTATCGAGCAAAGTGCATGCAAGAGGCGGTGCCGGAGGGCGTGGGAGGCATGGCCGCAATTCTTGGACTGGATGACGAAAGTGTACGTAACCTATGCATCGAGGCTGCACAAGGCGAAATATTGGAGGCTGTTAATTTCAATACGCCGGGACAGGTGGTGATTGCTGGAAACCGTGCGGCTGTAGAACGTGGGATGGAGTTGGCCAAAGCTAGAGGCGCAAAGCGTGCGTTGATGTTACCGATGAGCGTTCCATCACATTGCAGCTTGCTGCGCAGTGCAGCGGAAATGCTAAGGATAAGGCTGGAGGAGGTGTCAATGCAGGCCCCCTCCATTCCGGTCGTGCATAATGTGGATGTGGCAAGCTATACGGACGTGGCCGCCATCAAGGATGCTTTGGTGCGCCAGCTATATTTGCCGGTACGCTGGGTAGAGACGATACAGTATTTTGGCAAGGAATCTGTGACGCATAACGTGGAATGCGCGCCAGGAAGGGTGTTGGTTGGTTTAAATAAGCGTATCGACACCAACCAAGAGGCGCTAGCACTGAGTGACAGCGCGGCGCTAAGGTTGGCAGCGGAAGTGCTAGTATAAAAACTGGAGGGTGGATGAGCTTACAAGGTCAGATCGCGTTGATAACTGGTGCCAGTCGTGGTATTGGGCAGGGTATCGCCATGGAGCTGGGGAGTCATGGTGCAACTGTGATCGGCACCGCAACCACCGAAGTCGGAGCCAAGGCCATCAGTGACTATATGGCTGCGGCGAGTATCTGTGGCTGCGGCGTGATGTTAGATGTTAATAGCGTTACGCAGATTGATCAGGTAATCGCCGATATTCGCAAAAAATATGGTGAGATCTCCATCCTGGTAAATAACGCCGGTGTTACGCGCGATAACTTACTGGTGCGCATGACCGATGAAGAGTGGGATGGCACGATATCCACCAACCTGACATCCGTGTTTCGTATGAGCCGCTCCGTACTGCGAGCCATGATAAAGGCGCGCCACGGTCGAATTGTGAATATCTCTTCCGTTGTGGGTAGCATGGGAAACGCTGGGCAGGCTAACTATGCCGCATCCAAGGCTGGCATGATTGGATTTAGTAAATCATTGGCCCGGGAAATTGGTGGACGCAACATCACCGTTAATTGCGTTGCACCAGGCTTTATCATTACCGAAATGACCGAGGCGTTGTCACAGGAGCAGCGTGACAGCCTGGTGAGTAGCGTGCCATTAAAGCGCCTGGGGCAGGTGGCAGATGTCGCTGCCGCTGTTGCTTTTCTCGTCGGCCCCGGTGCGGCTTATATTACCGGGGCAACCCTGCATGTGAATGGTGGGATGTACATGGAGTGACGGCGGCTGTAAGTTGCCAGCGCTTTATGGTGCTATAAATTTATTCGATACGCACTCGCTATCGAATGTATGGATCGATATTATTGCTGTCGATTGGCACGTCCCTTAACTTCAGTTCGCGTTTCAGCGTATAAATCTCCCTGCGTTGCTTGAAGGTGTTGCTCAGTGTTGCGAGTACGCCAATGCCCATGCCTATGGCAAAGAACATCCATAGGATCAATATTAACGGGGATCTCCACTCGTAGCCAAAAAGATAGTGCAGCACAACTGGCTGATCATTCTTTATGGAAAAGATCAGAAGAATAAAAAGTAGTGCTGCACGCAGCAACCAGATCACATAGCGCATGACTTACCTAAAATGTATTATTTCTGGTTCGGATAAATAAAAAAGCGACACCATATTGCGGTGGGTCGCCTTCCTATGCCCAATCATAGTGGGTGTGACTTATTGTGGCCTAACGATGATGGCCCTTGCGATCCCTAGAGGGCCTTCTTGAAGTCGACCCGCTCGCGTAACTCCTTGCCTGCCTTAAAGTGGGGTACGTATTTTGCTGGAACCTGAACTTTTTCACCCGACTTTGGGTTGCGTCCAGTTCGTGGCGGGCGATAATTTAGTGCAAAGCTGCCAAAGCCACGAATCTCAATGCGTCCCCCCTTGGCCATGGTGTCCGTCATGGCGTCAAGGATTACCTTTACTGCCAAGTCAGCATCCTTGGCTAGCAACTGAGGGTAGCGTTCGGCCAGTTTAGCGATAAGATCAGAGCGGGTCATAGCTTAACTCCTTACGATTGAGTGTCGGTTTTGCTGGTGTCCATCTTTGCCTTAAGCAGGGCACCCAGGTTTGTTGTTCCTGCGGTAGATCCGCTATCCGCTAAATTGGCAGCAGGCTTCTGGGGTGCCACGGCATCCGCCGAGGCTTTGTGCATAGCCTTGATTGACAGGTTGATGCTGCGATTCTTGCGATCTATGTTGATGATTACGGCTTTTACTTTGTCACCCTCTTTGAGGTGGCTGTGTATGTCCTCAGCACGATCAGCCGACACCTCAGAAGATTTGAGGAAGCCTTCAATGTCGGTATCCAGTGTGATGGTTGCACCCTTCTCATCAACCTCCTTGACCACGCCGTCCACTACACTACCCTTGTCATGGGTTGCGATGTAGCCACTAAAGAGGTCGCCATCCATTTGCTTGATGCCCAATGAAATGCGCTCGCGTTCTATATCGATAACCAGCACCACCGCCTCGAGTTCGTCACCCTTCTTGTAGCTGCGTACCGCCTCTTCTCCGGGCACAGACCACGAGAGATCAGATAAATGCACAAGGCCGTCAATGCCACCATCCAGGCCGATAAAGATACCAAAGTCTGTGATTGATTTAATTTGTCCAGTTACCTTGTCGCCCTTCTTATGATTCAGGGAGAAGTCATCCCATGGGTTTGATTTGCATTGCTTCATGCCCAGAGAGATGCGTCGGCGTTGCTCATCGATCTCCAGTATGATTATTTCAACCTCATCACCCAGTTGCACAACCTTGGAGGGATGGACGTTCTTGTTCGTCCAGTCCATCTCGGAGACGTGTACCAAGCCCTCGATGCCCTGCTCAATTTCAACAAATGCGCCATAGTCAGTCAGGTTGGTCACCTTACCAAATAACCGTGTGCCCTGCGGGTAGCGACGCTCTAATCCAGTCCATGGATCGTCACCCATCTGCTTGATGCCAAGTGATACGCGGTTCTTCTCCTGATCAAATTTGAGTATTTTGGCCTCCACCTCGTCGCCCACTGCCAACACCTCAGATGGGTGTTTAACACGACGCCAAGCGAGATCTGTGATGTGCAGCAGTCCATCGATACCGCCCAGATCAACAAACGCACCGTAATCGGTGATATTTTTCACGATGCCCTTGACGATGGCGCCTTCCTGTAGATTTTCCATTACGGCCTGACGATCAGCGCCGTGGCTTGCCTCCAGTACCGCACGACGCGAAACAACCACGTTATTGCGCTTGCGGTCTAGCTTGATAATCTTTAGTTCCATGGTCTTATTTTCATAGGGTGCGGTATCCTTGACTGGGCGAATATCGACCAGTGAGCCAGGCAAGAATGCACGTATACCGTTAACCATGGCAGTCAGCCCACCCTTTACCTTGCCGCTAACGTACCCCTCAACGATGGTCCCCTCTTTCATGGCATCTTCTAGCTCAATCCACGCAGCAAGGCGCTTGGCTTTTTCGCGAGACAGCTTTGTTTCGCCGTAGCCATTCTCGAGCGACTCAATTGCCACCGTAACAAAGTCACCGGCTTTAACCTCAATCTCTCCGGCAGCATTAAAAAATTCTTCGACAGGGATAAAGCTTTCTGACTTTAGGCCCGCATTTACCACCACCACATTGTGGTCAATGCGCACAACATGCGCCGTAACCAGCTCACCCGCACGCATTTCTTTGCGAGTCAGGCTTTCTTCGAATAGGGATGCGAAACTTTCTAAGTCATTTTCAATTGCAGCGGCGTTAGCGTTCATTTGTTTAAGGTACCTGGGGACAAACCCGCTTCTGGCGGGGTTAGTTAAAAAACCCGAACACTAAAATTGGTTGCGGGGCTGTAAAGTTTACGTTGAGCTCACGGACTGGTAGCGCGTTAACACTTCCTGGACCGCTTGTTCAATAGTTAGATCGGTGGTGTCCAGTAGGCTGGCCCCAAGTGACTGTTGCAATGGGGCAATACTACGTTCACTGTCTCTCACATCGCGAGCATGAATATCGCTTAAAACTTGGGTAATACTAACATTTACCCCCTGCTTTATCAACTGCTTGTAACGTCGTTCGGCACGAACCTCTGCGCTGGCAGTTAAGAATATTTTTAATGGTGCACCGGGGAACACTGTTGAGGCCATATCGCGACCGTCTGCAACCAAACCGGGCGCCCGGTGAAAGGCGTGCTGCCTGTCCAGTAATGCGGTGCGCACCGCCGGCAGTGTGGCGATTTTGGCAGCCGCGGTGGCCATTTGCTCGGAGCGCAGCTCAGCTTCACTCACCTGTGTGCCGTTTAGCCAGATTTCCAACCCCTTGAAGCATATCTCCATGGACGTTGCTAAATTGGCCAGCCGCTCTTGTGCGTCATGTGCAACTCCATTTTGCTGCGCAGTCAGTGCCAGCAAGCGATAAAGAGCGCCGCTATCAAGATAATGAAAACCAAGCCGGGTTGCCACAATTTGCGCTACGGTGCCCTTGCCGGAGGCGGATGGGCCGTCAATAGCAATTACCGGGATGACCGTGGCTATACTGGCAAAGCATTGAAAATAATCTGGAAATGTTTTATTGACGCATTGTGGGTCCATGATGCGGACGCCTGCTCGACCAAATGCGGCAAGTGAAAAACACATGGCCATACGGTGATCGTCGTAGGTCTCAATTGAGGCCGGAGAGGATGGAAACGAAGATGGGGTGATACGAATGAAATCAACACCCTCTTCTACTTGCGCCCCAAGTTTACGTAATTCGGCAGCCATCGCTGCAATGCGATTGGTTTCCTTGACTCGCCAACTGGCAATGTTTCGTAGCGTGGTCACGCCGTCGGCAAACAGCGCGCACATTGCCAGCGTCATTGCCGCGTCTGGAATGTGATTGCAATCCAAGTCAACACCCCTGATGCGCCCATTTTCTGGTGCGCATGCCTCCATCCAGTCTGGCCCCATTTTGGTGCGCGCGCCCATTGACTGTAATGTTTCGATAAAGTGCACGTCGCCTTGAATGCTGTCTCGTCCAACGCCTTCAACTCGTACTGGACCGCCACCAATTACGCCAGCAGCTAAAAAATAAGAAGCAGATGAGGCGTCACCCTCGACGCAAATCAAAGTCGGAGCGGTGTAGTGGCTGTTGGCGGGGATAGTGAACGAATTGCAGGCGCTGCGCGCAACCTGCACACCAAAGCGAGCCATCATCGCTATCGTTATTTCGATATACGGTTTGGAAATTAGTTCGCCCTCCACTGTTACCGTGGTGGAGCTTTGTATAAGTGGCAGCGCTAGCAGTAATGCGCTAAGAAATTGGCTAGAGACATCACCCCGTACTGAAATATGTTCATTGTTACATGTAGTGGCAGGATGGATCTCTAGCGGTGGAAACCCCTCCGAACCGAGGTAGTGAATGTTTGCGCCCAGCTCACGCAAGGTATTTACCAGGTCAGCGATGGGACGCTCGTGCATGCGCGGCACGCCAGATAATTGGTAATGCCCACCCGCCAATGCCAGCGCAGCTGTTAAGGGACGGAATGCGGTGCCTGCGTTACCAAGAAATAGCTGAGCATCCTTGACTGGAAAATCACCACCACATCCGTGCACGACGTAGGAGCGATCTGCGGACACCTCTATCTTTACTCCCAAGGTGCGCAACCCTTGTAGCATACACTCCGTGTCATCTGAGTGGAGCAGGTCCTGGATCTTGGTTACCCCACGAGACAAGGCGGAGAGTAGAAGCACACGATTTGAGATGCTCTTTGAGCCAGGGAGGCGTACTACGCCATGCGCACCCAACAGGGGGGGAAGGTCAATAAATTTAAGATGCGACATATGCGAGACGAGATTGTTGGATTGAGCTGGCGAAATTAGTCTTGCAGACTAACATTCTCTGAGCTGTTTGTAACTGCCCAGCCCAAGAATTTAAGTAAATAATACGGCCATTACACTTCACTTTTTGTGCGCGCACCGAATTTATCAAAGCATATTGTGCTACAGCACAACTGAATCTGCTGTGGGTACGCTCATTAAAAGATGGTTGCATTGTTGCCCAGGTGCTACACTTATTTTCATCAATTGTTGCCGGGGATTTGCGTGAGTGCAGCTTAAGAATAATTAAGCATGCGCCTAATTTTGCAGGTATTAAAATTAAAGGGGATTGGCATGTTAAAAAACAGCATAATTTTTTTGTCGTTTTTAGGCTTTCAGTGTTTTGCCCAAGCTGCAGATACTTATAGCGTCGATCCGCAACATACCTACGCACATTTTAGTGTGAGTCATCTTGGGTTCTCCACTATGCGTGGGCGCTTTGACAAAGGCAGTGGAAAAATAACCATAGATCATGTTGCACAAAATGGATCGATCAATTTTGCAATTGAAGTTGCCTCGATTAATACAGGCTTCAGTAAGCGCGACGATCATTTGCGCTCACCCGATTTTTTTAATGCCGTGGAATTTCCAGACATGACATACAAATCGAACGCTATAAAGTTTAAAGGGGGCATCCCGGCTTCCGTGAGTGGCAATCTCACGCTACTTGGGGTAACCAAACCAGTGACACTTACCATTCTGTCATTTAAATGCGCAAGCCATCCGATGAATAAGAAAGAGCTCTGTGGCGCCGATGTGGTGGCGCATATCAAGCGGTCAGACTTCGGCATGAAGTATGGCCTACCAAATGTTGGTGATGATATAAATTTGATGCTTGAGGTTGAAGCCTATAAGGAGTGATTTGCTGTTATAGCAGACCAGCAAATACTAAGCGCCAGCTTGTAATTTTCAGGTGACGCGAAGAGTGGCATTATGAAAAAAATAAAAACCATTATCCCGGCACCGCCAAAAGGTCATTGGGTGGGCGATGGGTTTCCGGTACAGCCAGTTTTTTCGGGCATGGCGTTCACGAGAGAAATTAGCCCGTTTCTAATGCTTGATTACGTTCAGCCGGCGGTGTTTACGCCAACGCTGAGACAGCGTGGTGTGGGCCCACACCCTCACCGAGGTTTTGAGACGGTTACGATTTCTTATCGGGGTGAGATCGAGCATGCTGACTCAGTGGGCAATGTTGGTATTGTGGGCCCAGGTGACGTGCAGTGGATGACGGCAGGCTCTGGCATAGTTCATAAAGAGATGCACTCGAGCACCTTTTCCAGAAATGGTGGAACCATGGAAATGGTGCAGTTGTGGGTCAACCTGCCAGCCAAATATAAAATGATCGCACCGCGATACCAGCCAATCCTGAGTCGCGATATTCCGATTATCAAGTTGACAAATGATTGCGCAACCGTACGTGTGATTGCCGGTAAGTTTAAAGAAGTAGTAGGCCCTGCCAGTACTTTTAGCCCCATTGATCTGTGGGATATAGATTTGAAAAGTGGTGGGTCGATGGAATTTAGTGTGAGAAACAGTGACACCACAATGCTTTTTGTGCGCAAGGGTAGACTTGTGGTTGGTGACGTAGTGGTTAACGCACAAGAGGTTGCATTGTTTGCGCATGAAGAATCAATAGTTCGATTGGATGCACAGGAGGATGTCAGTGCGCTGTTTATGAGTGGGGAGCCCATTCATGAGTCGATAGTTGCACGTGGCCCATTTGTAATGAATTTCGAAGAGGAGATTCGGCAAGCCATGATTGACTATCAAAATGGCGAGATGGGGCAGATGGCAGATTAAGAGATGTTTAGAAGTTAGTTGTATTACGTGGCTGGTGCGGGCTGTACGCTCAGACAAAAATTTTTGCAAGTAAAAAAAGGGGGTTCATTGAATTTTGTTTTGAGCGCTACTGATGGCTGCGCCCGTCGTGGGACTCTTTCCTTGGCGCATGGAATCATTGAAACCCCTGCGTTTATGCCGGTGGGCACTTATGGTGCAGTAAAGGCAATATCACCCAGCGAACTAAGAGAAATTGGTGCCCAGATTGTGCTGGGTAACACTTTTCATTTGTGGTTGCGCCCAGGCTTGGAGGTTATCGAGGCGCATGGCGGCCTGCATAATTTTATGGGCTGGGATGGGCCAATACTAACCGACTCAGGTGGATTTCAGGTTTTCAGCCTGGGGGCGCTACGCAAGATCACCGAGGAGGGGGTGAGATTTCAGTCTCCGGTAAATGGAGACCAATGTTTTCTTACGCCAGAAGAGTCCATCAAAATTCAAAAAGTATTAAATTCCGACATCGCAATGATTTTTGATGAGTGCACGCCTTACCCTGCAAACGAGCATCAGGCAGCCGAGTCCATGCGTCTTAGTTTACGTTGGGCAGCGCGTTCAAAACGCGCGCATGAGGGTAGCGCCAATGCACTTTTTGGCATTGTGCAAGGGGGTATGTTTGAGGACCTGCGAGACGAGTCGTTACGAGATCTAATAAGCATCGGGTTTGATGGCTATGCCATTGGCGGGCTTTCGGTAGGAGAGCCAAAGGAAGAGATGCTGCGTATTTTGAGGCATACCTCGCCACAACTACCCACCAATAAGCCACGTTACTTGATGGGCGTAGGTACACCAGAGGATCTTGTTTCTGCCATTGCGGCGGGCGTCGATATGTTTGATTGCGTTATGCCTACGCGTAATGCGCGCAACGGTATGATTTTTACTCGCTACGGTGACATTAAAATAAAAAATGCTCAATATCGTTTCGATATGCAGCCAATTGACAGCCGGTGTAGTTGTTATGCTTGTCGTAATTTTACTCGCGCCTACTTGCATCACCTTTACCGTATCGGCGAAATACTCGGTGCGCGCTTGAACACCATTCATAATTTGCATTATTACCACGAATTGATGAAAGGGGTTCGTGACGCTATCGAAGCGCACAAGTTTGATGAGTTCGTTGCCCAGTTTAAGCGGGAGCGCGTTAGTTCGTGTTAGAATTAACGATCAAAAATTTTAAATTGAAAGGTCGGGAGCTATGTTGATCAGCAATGCCTATGCGCAAACCAATACGCTTATGCCCAGCTCAAGTTTTATGGATTTCTTGCCCTTGATTGGGGTGTGTGCAGTATTTTACTTTGTCTTGTTGCGTCCACAACAGAAGCGTGCCAAAGAAACCAAGGCCATGCTGATTTCCCTGCAAAAGGGTGATGAAATTGTAACCGCGGGCGGGGAGTTGGGCCGTGTTTCCAAGGTGGGGGATACATATATAAATTTAGAGATTGCTGAAAACGTTACGATCTTAATTCAAAAAAGCTCGGTTCAAACCGTCCTACCCAAGGGAACCATTAAGTCGATTTGAGGTGCTACGATGAATCGCTATCCGCTGTGGAAGTACCTGCTTGTGCTGTTTATGTTTATTGCCGGACTTGGTTACACGCTTCCTAATTTTTATGGTGAGTCACCAGCGGTACAGGTTTTACCATTGCGCGCCAACCTAAAAGCGGATGACGCGCTTTTGCAAAGAATTAGTGGGGCGCTCCAGGCGGCACATTTGAGTGCAGAATCGATAGCACTGGATCCTACCAGCGTTAAGGCTCGCTTTAGCACCACGGATAATCAGCTTAAAGCAAAAGACATTTTGCAGGCACAGCTAGGCGATGATTATATGGTTGCCTTAAATCTGCTGTCACGTTCGCCGCAATGGCTTACCGCTTTAAATGCAAGGCCGATGTACCTTGGATTGGACTTGCGTGGCGGAGTGCATTTCCTGTTGCAGATTGATATGAACGGTGCAATGGATAAAGCCGCTGAATCAGCCTCTGGGGATATGCGAGGTATTTTGCGTGACAAGAGTATCGCTTATTCTGGCATTAATAGAAATGGTAGATTGGTGACAATTAGGTTCAGGGATGCAGAAACTCGTAGCAAGGGTGCGGCAGAGCTCAGGCAGCGCTTTGCTGGCCTAACCTTTGCCGACAGAAATGAGGGTAACGAGGTTCTTCTGCTCGCCACTTTTAAGCCCGAAGAGGAAAGTCACATCCAAGAGTCTGCCGTGCAACAAAATTTGGTTACTTTGCGTAATCGTGTGAATGAGCTTGGCGTCGCAGAACCAATCATTCAGCAGCAAGGCACAGATCGAATCGTAGTTCAGCTTCCTGGTGTATTAGACACAGCACACGCAAAAGATATTCTCGGGCGCACTGCAACACTTGAGGTGCGCCTTGTTGATGACGAGCATAAGTTTAGCGAAGGCCTTGTTGCGCCATTTGGAACCGAAATGTTTAAAGACCGAGACGGCACAATGTTGCTGGTTAAGAAAAGTGTGCTACTCACCGGAGAACGAATAAATGATGCGCAGCCTGGGTTTGATAATCGTAGCAACGAGCCGGCTGTGCATATCAATCTAGATGGTGTTGGTACACGAAAATTTAAGGAAGCCACACGTGAAAATGTCGGCAAGCGTATGGCTATTTTGCTATTTGAAAAGGGTAGGGGTGAGGTAATAACTGCACCAGTAATTCGTGAAGAAATTGGCGGTGGACGCGTTCAGATAAGTGGCCAAATGAACACCAAAGAGGCAAATGACATCTCTTTGTTGTTACGCGCGGGAGCGCTGGCAGCGCCAATGCAGATTATTGAAGAGCGTACCGTCGGCCCGAGCCTTGGTGCGGATAATATTGTGCGTGGATTCCGGTCTACCCAGATTGGCTTCATTGCCATTGCTGTTTTTATGACGGTCTACTATTTAATGTTCGGCGCTGTGTCTGTGTTAGCACTAGGCGCCAACCTACTGTTGCTGGTAGCGTTGCTGTCTATGCTCCAGGCCACACTTACGTTGCCGGGTATGGCAGGCATAGCTTTGACACTAGGCATGGCGATCGACGCCAATGTTTTAATAAATGAAAGAATTCGGGAGGAGTTGCGTAATGGAAATACGCCTCAGGCTTCTATTCATGCAGGATATGAGAACGCCTTTCGTACCATACTGGATTCAAATATCACCACTTTGATTGCCGGCATAGCGTTATTTATGTTTGGCTCTGGAGCGATAAGGGGCTTTGCGGTTGTTTTGTGTCTGGGGATCCTTACTTCAATGTTCAGCGCGGTCCTTATTTCACGCGCATTGGTTAATTTAATATACGGACGGAAGTTGCGATTAACCGGGGTTTCCATTGGTTAAAAATTTAAAGAGGTAAAAATGGAATTTTTTAATATTAAGCGCAATATTCCGTTTATGAGTTATGGGAGGTATACCACCACCATCTCCCTGGTAACCTTTGTTGTGGCGGTATTTTTTATTGCGATAAAAGGGTTAAATTTTGGTGTGGATTTCACTGGTGGAACGGTGATGGAGGTTCATTACAGCCAAACTGCTGACTTAAATAAAATTCGCGAACAATTGGCTGATATGGGGTTACGTGATGTTCTGGTACAGAACTTTGGTTCTAGCCATGACGTGTTATTGCAGGTGTCATTAAAGCAAAATATAGTTGGTGCAAAGCTAAGCGAACAGATTCTTGAGAGGCTGCGCAAGCAAAATGCCGACACTGAGATGCGTCGCGTTGAGTTTGTTGGGCCTCAGGTTGGCAGGGACTTAATAGAAAATGGCGCACTGGCGCTGTTGCTGGTGTTAATAGGCATTGCATGCTATCTATGGATTCGATTTGAGTGGAAGTTTGGCCTAGCGGCAATTGTTGCCAATTTACACGATGTGGTTATCATCCTCGGTTTCTTTGCTTTTTTTCAGTGGGATTTCTCGCTGACCGTTTT
>DKNB01000074.1 GCA_002470125.1 Gallionellales bacterium UBA7399
AGCCAGCAGCTAAAAAGGCAGCCGTTCAAGTTCGAGCAGCCCCGGCTCCTTCAGCCCCAACGTCCATGCGCCCAGGAATCTGGCCTTTCCCTATGGCCGGTATTAGCAAGCCAAACTAATGGAGGCTGGAAGTGCGCAGCCCTTGGGTTACGACAAGGGCTGATCATTTGAAGTTTACGGGTTGTTTCACCGGGCGCACGCAGATCTGCATGCGCTTCTTTTCTATGGCACCTAGAAAATTGTATTTTATTGTGATCTTAGCTGATAAGTAAAAAAGGCAGGGAGGTTAAATAATTACCTTACTGACAACCAGAAAAATCTTTTTGCTAACGATCAGGCTCTCTTGTGCCCTGATTGCTATTGTAGAAGACGGCCATTTAATCGATATAAATCATGTATCAAATAATTTGATAACGCAAAATTTAGCGTACGCACTAAACCATGACTAGTTCACGACTTTATTTGCGTTTGCTTGGCAATGTTAAGCCCTACTGGCGGATATTCGCACTCTCCATTCTTGGAATGGTGGTGGCTGCAATTACGGAGCCCCTGCTACCCGTACTGTTAAAAACAATGCTAGATGGCACCTTTGTAAACAAAGATGAGGCCGTTATTCGCTTGATGCCACTGGCTATCCTGGCAATTTTTTTTGTACGTGGACTGGCTACCTTTGTTGCCAACTACACAATTACTTGGGTGGGGAACAAGGTGGTGGCAGACTTGCGTAATGAGATGTTCGGTAAGCTTCTCTCACTGCCCACTCGCTTTTATGATGATCATGTAACCGGTAACCTGATTTCAAAGTTGACTTTTGATGTTACACAAGTAACGGCTGCCGCTACCACGATAGTAACAATCGGCGTTCGTGATTGCCTTATGATTGTTGGGTTGCTGGGTTGGCTTTTTTACCTTAATTGGCAACTCACTCTGCTAAGCCTTGTGATGGCGCCAGTTATTGTCTTTGTGATTAAGAAAATTAGCGGCCGTCTGCGCTTGGCTAGCCGAAACTCGCAGCGCGCAATGGGTGACATCACCCAGGTAATTGAGGAAAGCGTGACAGCGCACAAGGTAGTTAAGATTTTTGGCGGGCAACTATACGAAAGTCGACGATTTAACGAACAGGCTAACTGGGTGCGTCATTACGCCATGAAGCAGGCCGCCGCCGCCGCCGCCAATGTATCGATTGTGCAGATGGTGGCCGGAATTGCGCTTGCGGTTATTGTGTATCTTGCCATAGAGCAATCACGTAGCGACGCTACCACGGTAGGCGGATTCCTGTCTTTTATTGCCGCCATGCTGATGTTGACTCCACCCCTAAAAAGACTTGCCAGTGTCAGCGAGTATTTGCAGCGCGGACTGGCAGCCTCAGAAAGTGTATTTGAACTACTTGATACGCCCAGCGAAGAAAATGATGGAAAAATATTTATTGCTCGTGCCGCTGGCCATATAAATTTTGAACACGTAAATTTTTTCTATGAGGCAGTTGAAAATTTAGCGTTACGTGACATTAATCTAGAAATTACTTCTGGACAAACGGTTGCCTTGGTTGGCGCATCCGGCAGCGGGAAGACGACATTGGCCAATCTTGTGCCACGTTTTTATGCCCCCAGTAGTGGAAGAATTACTTTAGATGATTTTGATCTTGCAGAAATTGCACTAAATGACCTGCGCGCCAATATTGCATTAGTAAGCCAGGATGTGCTGCTATTTAATGATACCGTTGCAGCTAACATTGCCTATGGCCAGATGCGCGAAGTGTCGACAGCGGAAATTACTGCTGCTGCGAATGCTGCGCATGCAATGGAGTTTATTAGTAAGATGCCACAAGGCCTTCAAACACTGGTTGGCGAGAAGGGTGTGCGTATGTCTGGTGGACAACGTCAACGCATCGCCATTGCCCGCGCTGTTCTTAAGAACGCGCCTATTCTTATCTTGGATGAGGCCACCTCCGCACTTGATAGTGAATCAGAGCGCCATGTTCAGGCAGCGTTAGAGACCCTGATGCGAGGCCGTACTACATTAATTATTGCTCACCGCCTGTCTACCATTGAAAAGGCAAATAAAGTTGTTGTCTTGCGGAAGGGTGAAATTGTTGAGATTGGATCCCATCAAGAGCTGCTTGCTAGGGCTGGAATTTATGCGCGACTACATCAGGCCCAGCTTGGCGAACATGACATTCTTGCAGTGGTTAATGATGGCTAAGCCTTATATGTTGTAATAAACGCATCGGAAAAGAATTCTTCGTTTGGCAATCTACATAAGGTTACAAAATCTCGACGTGCCGATTCCACCATAATTGGTGCACCACAAGCGTACACCTGATAGCCAGATAGGTCTGAGTGATCTTCCATGACGGCCGTATGAACGAAACCAGACCTACCTTCCCATTGATCAGTTGGCATAGCCTCTGACAACACGGGTGTAAATTTTATACCGTGAGACTCCCATTTTTTGACGGCCTCAAGCATGTAGAGACCACTTAAACTCAGCGCCCCCCAATAAAAATGCATAGAGCGTTTCAGCCCAATATGCAATGCATGCTCGATGATCGATTTAATCGGCGCAAAACCGGTTCCGCTGGCCACCAATATAATGGGTTTTGTGCTATCTTCGCGTAGGAAGAAGGTGCCCATGGGCCCCTTGAAACGCAAGATATCACGCTCCTTCATTTGTGTGAAAACATGCTGGGTGAATTCGCCACCAGAAACGTTGCGCACATGGAGTTGTAGAAATTCGTCATTGTGAGGTGGGTTTGCTAGCGAAAAGCTTCTTACTTTGCCGCCCTTCATCAGAATATTAATGTATTGCCCAGCAAGAAACTGCAAGCGTTCGTTAGCTGGTAGTTTTAAGTGGACGATCATTACATCATCGGTAAGCCGATCTAGTTTGTGTATGCGACAAGGCATGGTTCTTATCGGGATATCTTTTGCGGCACTTACTTCATTGCATTCAATGACCAGGTCGGACGTTGGCTTTGAGCGACAAAATAAAGCCATACCCCTCGCTCTTTCGGATTCGTTCAGGGTGTCACCCTCGTACTCGCCGTAATCAACGGTGCCCTGTAGGATCATCCCTTTGCAAGTCCCACATACGCCATCACGACAGCTATAGGGAAAAATAAAGCCGTGCCTTAGTCCTGCCTCAAGAATGGTTTCGTTAGAATCTATGGTAAAGCTGTGATTGCTTGGTTTAACGAGGACATTGAATGTCATGGCTGGGGTGATTACTTGTGCACACAAAGACTTATTTTAACGCATAATTATGGGATGAAACGAGTATTGATTGTTGGTTATGGCGATATAGCCATGCGGATTGCGCTTATATTAACGGGTCGCTACCGCGTGCTTGGCTTGTTGCGTAATGCGGTACGCTTTGCTGAATTAAGGGCCGCAGGGGTCACCCCATTATTGGGTGATTTGGATGCAAAGATCAGCCTGTGTCGATTAGCTGGGCTGGCGCATATCGTATTGCATTTTGCGCCACCACCAGCTATTGGGGAGAGCGATACTCGCACACGTAATTTGTTAAATATTCTGTCGCGAGGCACGCTACCAGATACTTTCATATATATCAGCACTAGTGGTGTGTATGGCGACTGTGAGGGAGACCGCGTTGCGGAGACCCGTATGGTAAATGCGCAAACCGTTCGTGCACGACGAAGGGTGAGCGCAGAACATCAAATTCGTAGCTGGGCTAGGCGTACCGGAGTGCGAGTTATTATTTTACGTGTGCCCGGTATATATGCGGCAGACCGATTACCACTACAACGTTTGCGACAGGGCACGCCAGTTATTATGGCAACCGAAGATGGCTACACGAATCATATTCATGCAGATGATCTGGCGCGCGCTGTGGTCGCAGCATTGCGCTTTGGAAGATCGGGCAGGTTGTACCACATTAGTGATGATAGCGAGCTAAAAATGGGCGACTACTTTGATTGCGTGGCGGATACGATTGGATTAATACGTCCGCCGCGCGTTAGTCGTGAACAAGCTCAACGAGTCTTGCCTAGTGCACTGCTTGCATTTGTTAATGAATCGCGTCGCCTAGTGAATAAACGCATGAAGTGTGAGCTGAGATTGATGTTGTTGTACCCGACCATCTTGGACGGGCTGCGGATCGTACAGCAATACAGACCCAACACATTTTTAACAGGCATGAGGACCCGCTTGCGCCGAGCTATTGGATTATTTTTTGGGTAGCAAGTTGTTAGTAATTGTCGCTAGGCGCTCGAGCGCGACCTTGAGGGGCGAGTTGGCCAGTGTTGTCGTGAAATCGGCTAGCTGCTCTCGTTCTGCAATTCCGAGTGAGTTCGAACGATGACGGCGTGGAGCAATTGGTAATAAAACGCGCACTTTAATTCGGATATCATCAATGTCATAGCTATTTTTCTTAAATAGCTCAACAAGTTCTGGGGCAAGTTGGCGCAATTTCGCTGCTATTGCACCGTTGTTTGCGCTTAGTGTCAGGACGTTATGATTCAGTTGCAATACTCGACTAAACAGCCCAAGTGGGGCTGGAACAAGCTGTGCGTACTGTTTTTGTAGTATGCACAGCTGCCCCACCTTGAGTGACAACAGGCCCAGCTCAGGGCTTGCTTTTAAATATGAACTTAATCGTTGGGACACAGCGCTTACCGAAGTTATATGAGGGGTACGAATACTAGTTTAGTTTATATCTTTTTGTAAAATATCGCGTCATTTATGCGGTTGCGGCTAGCGGCCTTGTGGAATCCGGGGCGCTCAGAGAGCATTTTGTGCTCGCAACGACCCGCCCTGTTGAGGGCTTTTCGAATTACATGGGCAGTATGGTAATATGATACAGGTCAAAGCAGGTCTGTTGTTGACGCTGATTTTGCATGGGGGTGAGGTGTGGCGCCCACCCTTTTCTGTTGACGCAACAAAGATAGAGACCGATTCTTTCGAATTTCAACCCGGCACTAAGGCCCAGAAAAGCTAAAGCAATGATTCCTAATTTATTGAAAAGTATTTTTGGCAGTCGAAATGATCGTCTTCTCAAGCAGTATCGTCAAGTGGTGGTAGTGATTAACTCGCTTGAAAATGAGATGGAAGGCCTTTCAGACGAGGCGCTGCGTCTTAAAACAGACGACTTTAAAAAACGCGTTACCAGGGGCGAGACGTTAAGCACTTTATTGCCAGAGGCATTTGCTGTGGTACGAGAGGCGGGGAAACGTGCACTGCAGATGCGTCATTTTGATGAGCAGTTGATTGGGGGCATGGTGTTGCACCATGGCAAGATTGCAGAAATGCGCACCGGCGAAGGCAAGACCTTGATGGCCACGCTGCCGGTCTACCTCAACGCGCTGTCGGGGCAGGGCGTTCATGTGGTCACGGTCAACGACTACCTGGCCCGGCGCGACGCCGAATGGATGGGCCGGCTCTACGGTTTCCTGGGTCTGACGGTCGGCGTCAACGTGCCTGGCTTGAGCCGCGAAGAAAAGCAGGCAGCCTATGGCTCTGATGTCACCTACGGCACCAACAACGAGTTCGGCTTCGATTACCTGCGCGACAACATG
>DKNB01000060.1:0-2581 GCA_002470125.1 Gallionellales bacterium UBA7399
ACTTGAGAGACGTGTAAACGTTGAGACCAGGTGATGGGTAGTACCCTCCGTAGCTGTTGGCGTAGTCGTAGTAACGCCGATCTAGTAAATTATTCGCCGCCACGATCCAGGCTAAGCGTTTGGTGAGCTGAGATGTGTAGCGCAAGTCGGTGGTCCAGTACGCAGGAATCGGCGCGAGCGTGTTCGTAAAATCCGCGTCCAGCGGCTGCCGCCCGACCACGCGGGCCGACAGGTCGATCGTGTGGTGAATGACCGGCGTCCACAGGACTCCTGCCTGGGCGTTGAGTTTGGGCACGAGAGGCACGTGCCGCCCTCGATAGGCTCCCTCCATAAACAGGGCACGAATCCTTTGCAGTGATCCTCTAAAGATCAGCGTGTCACCCGCCTGGTAGCGCCCCTCGAGCTCGACCCCCTCACGCTGCGTGGCGGGTAGGTTGACGTTGGTGTACTGAACGGGATCGTAAAATATTTCGTTCTGTATTTGGCTCCTAAAGGCACGCAGGGTTGCGTTGGTGGGAGAGAGCTTCTGGAGATTTAGGCCGAGCTCGTAATCAACAGAGGTCTGTGGCACGAGCGCGCTACCGGCACCCCTTAAATCATCTATGTTGGGCACCCGGTAGCCCTGCCCAGCGCGTAGATAGGCCTGGGCAACCTGATTGAGGGTGCGGGTGTACTGTGCCTCAAGAGCGCTCAGGGAGTTGTGCGTGTTCGGATTGGAGTAGNNGGTTAATCGATTCACGGGGTTGATGGTCCAGTCATCCCTGAGGTAGATCGCGTAACTGCGCTGGGTGAGCTGCTCGTTAACCACCGAATAAGCGGGGTAGGCTGGATAAATGGACGAGTAGCTGCGGTCCCACTTGGATAGATCAACACCAACCGATAGGTCGTTCCCTGCGACCAGTGCGTTATGAATCTTTGCGCGTGTGGAGAAGCTGACCAAGTTGGCGGAAGAGTCGGTTGTGCCGCCGAGACTGGGCAGCGTACTGCTCGCATCCTTATTTCTTATACTCACATCCGCGGCAAGCTCGATGTTCTTGTAAGTGGTCGATCCAAAAAACGTTGCAGAGCTTCCTCGGGTGGAGCCGTAATCGTTTGGGTTAACGGTTAAAGTTGGGCTGTGTTGAGCCTGCGTAAGAGACAGCGGACCAGGCAAACGCGTGGACTGCTCGTCGACATAGACGCGCACACCCAGTGCCGTGGCGGCCTCTGGATTCCAGCGCAGGGTAGCCCCGCCTGAGCGTACTTGAGCGGCGTTGTTCTGACGGTAGTTGTCCGTGTCTAATGTCTTTCCATAGAACGAAATGGCAGCACTATCAAATTGGTGAGAGGTGTAGAGGTTAACTTCCTGCGCATTGAAGCTACCGACCTTTGCAGCGAGTGTCGTGATGTCGCCGGTATTTTTTTTGGTGACGATGTTGATGCCGCCGCCCGTCGCACCCTCACCGTAGAGCACGCTGGCAGCGCCCCTGATGATCTCGATGTGGTCTATGACCTCTACGGGGATCATGGAAAGTCTGGCAGACGCCTGCTCAATCTCAGACAGTCGCATGCCGTCCAAGAGCACCACCACGTTATTGTCGCTATTAACCCCGTATCCGCGCAGGTCGATCGACTGGTCCTGTGTGCCGCTGAGATTGATGCGCGTGGGAATGTTGCCCAGCTTTTGCAAGACCTGTGAGACGTCTGTCAGGCCGCTACGCACGATATCCACGCCCTGGATGATTGTGGTCTGGGGTAGTGCTGCATCGGTCGTTTCTTCGAAGCGTGACCCGTGCACCGTGACCGTGGGCATGGTTGGCACCTCCACCGCCAAGCACGACGCACTGGCTAGTGTTAACAGCAAAGCAATCAAGCCGGAGGATGAGGGGAGTGCAGCTCGAACTTGATGAGCGTCCACGAGAAAGTTGGCCAGCAGAAGGCTGGGCCACGGCAAACAATGACTGTGCTTCATGTAAGTATCCTTGGCGTACGCCCACCGCATACGAAAATATCAATGACAAAGAATCTTACGGAAAGGGGTCAACCTGGAGCTAGGAAGGTGCACGAAGCCTGCGCAGACTGAATACCGCCCCGCGCGGAATTCCAATGATTTAGCACTAAGCTAGTAGGCCGGTATCCGGGCTTGTGAGATTAAGCGTATCGCCTTCCCATGGGGTTTCCACAGTGGCATCTTGGTACGCTCGCGATCACTTACCGTTGCGGGGGCAGCACAGGAATTGCGTCTGTTTGGGACGCGCACCTGTTTCCCGTTTATCTAAACCGAGGGATTCGGCTCAAGCACCTACAGGCTTGCGTCGATCTAAAGTGGATTCTATTGAACCGGCCCTAGGTCGACTTGAAAAAGATTATAGTCGATTGGATTTGAATCGCAAATTTCATTTGCGATTGGCTCCGTAGGTTTGATTGAGGTACTCAATAATCGCGGGAATATCCTCATCGGGAATGGGGGCGTTAAAAATTTTCTTCATCCGATTCACCTGGGCCTTCCAGAAGGCCGGATTGCTATTAGGCGGCTGATACTCTGCGTACTGGGCCGAGTGACAGGTCGAGCAATGCGATACCGTTAAGCTGTAGCCGGGTA
>DKNB01000060.1:2658-4243 GCA_002470125.1 Gallionellales bacterium UBA7399
TGGATTAATTAGACGGCAGTCACTCTGATTGATTCGACTACGTTGCGCATATAACCGGTTGACATCCAGCGTGCCGACATGGGCTGAGTCTCCCCGGTGCGACTTACGGCCCGGACCTTTAGATTGATGGGTCCTGCTTGTTGGGCTGTGATTTGGGCCTGCCACGCCCTGAATGAGTACCTACCCAGATCCTGACCGAGCCTGGTTTCAATCCAACTCTCGCCACCATCCTGAGAGAGCAGGACCTGGGCAATGCCGTTCCCAGAGTCGAAGGCTATGCCTCTGACCAAGGTTGGCTCGTTGACATGGATCGCACTGCCTTCGGTTGGGTTGGTGATGAACGAGCGGATTGAGAGCTTGTTGATGGGAACAGTTGCCGTCGCCTTCTCTCCGGGCGGTGTGCAATGACAGTCGTTATCTGGAATGCGGTAGGCGTGCTCCATCCAGTAGCCACTGAACACTGTGTCCACCACATTGATCTCGCTTAGGTGCTTAACCCAATAGGTGCCGTAATATCCAGGCACGATGAGCTTGAGGGGATAGCCATTTAGCATGGGAATATCGACCCCATTCATTTGGTAGGCGATCATTACCTCGCCATGCATGGCGTGATCGATGTCTAGGGCCTTAATAAAGTCTGAGTTGCTGGGTATGACGGGGGCGTCGAGCCCATTAAAGGTGACCTGCTTGGAGCCTAGGCCGGGATTGCTGGCGAGCAAGATATCTTGAAGTGACACCCCGGTCCAGGTGGCGTTCCCCATGGCGCCATTGGCAATCTGACCGCCGTTAACCCTGGGCTCGAATAGTCCTCGGCTGTTGCCCGAGCACTGATTGACTGCGACCACTGAGGTAGACGTAAACTGAGTCTTGATGTCATGCAAGGACAGCTCGAGTGGTTTTGTAACGTTACCGCCAACCTTGAGGCGATAGGTTTTTGGATCGACTGAGGTCGGAATGCTGGCCAGGTGGTAGCGCACAAAGAATTCATCGTTTGGGGTGATGATCTGATTGTCAAAGTAGCCAAATGGGGTCTCTAGCTGTGGCGGTCGAGAGCCATGGACTATCATGGGTTTTTTCTCGGGGAAGGCGAGCAAGTCTCTTTCGCCGTACGCAAATGGCAGGATTACCTTGGACGAGGCGCCGAGTGCCCAGGAGGGAAGTAACGAGGTCGCCGATCCAACTAGGGCAGCCGATAAGAGCTGGCGGCGTTTCAAGAATGATGAGTTCATGCGGTCTCCTTGATCTTGGCTGAGCCGGAGTGGTTTCCTGGGTGCGATAAGTGAGTGCGGTGTTCGGTAGACTGTATCCTAGTATATGATTTGGATTGTACTGCGAATGCTAAGAGGGGTGGGGTGCTTGAAGGTTGAGACGGTGGTGGCAGTTACACAAAATAGATTGAGGCGTAACCCGACGGACGCTCACCCTGATCTATTTGAGGAGAGGACCTACAGGAAGGTCACCTGGCGCCTGATCCCGCTCCTGCTGATGTGCTACATGATTGCGTATCTAGATCGTGTCAATGTGGGCTTCGCCAAGCTGCAGATGATGGGCGACCTGGGGATGTCGGATCTGGTGTACGGGTTGG
>DKNB01000004.1 GCA_002470125.1 Gallionellales bacterium UBA7399
ACTCGTGATTTACCCCCATCCGTAGAGGTCTTGCGTACTCATTTCCCACAAGTTGAGTTGCATTGCGGAAAGTTTAGCAGCGAATTGCTCGATGGCGTTGACCTGATCGCCATTAGTCCTGGCGTGCCACTGGACGACCAATTCGTTCTGCTGGCAGCAACGCGCGGCATACAGATAATGGGGGACGTTGAATTATTTATGCGCTCCCTCCCTCAGCATGGGCGTCCTAAGGTTATTGCCATTACCGGTGCCAATGGTAAGACAACAGTAACCAGCATGGTTGGTGCGATGTGTCGTGCGGCGGGATTGGACACAGAGGTGGCAGGAAACATTTCACCCGCGGTACTGGACGCACTATTGAAACGCCAGGGACGGCAACCAGATGTTTGGGTGCTCGAGCTTTCCAGCTTCCAGCTAGAGGCCACATCCTCCCTCGGCGCTGATGTGGCCACGGTGCTCAACATTAGTGAAGACCATCTTGACCGTTACTCAGACATGGATGAATACATCAGTGCCAAGGCACGCATCTTTAATGATGACAGCGAAAGTGGCGCTCAGGTGCTCAATAGAGATGACGCAAGAACCATGGGCATGGCGTTGTCAGCCCGCGCCCAGCATTCATTCGGATTGAGCAGCCCACCACTTTCCGATCGTGACTGGGGCGTGGATTTAAGTGACGAGAGCGTGTGGCTGATGCATGGTCAGCGACGCGTGATGAGCGCCAATGATCTAAGGGTGGTGGGCCTACATAATGTAGCCAATGCGTTGGCGGCTCTTGCTTTGTGCAACGTCATAGGCTTACCGCTGCAGTCTTCGCTGGCCGCGTTGCGGGCTTTTGATGGTTTGCCACACCGCATGCAGCCCGTCGCAGAAATAAATGATGTTATTTATTATGATGATTCCAAAGGGACCAACGTTGGTGCCACCGTAGCTGCTCTGCAGGGCTTAAAGCGCCCCGCTGTTTTAATTGCTGGCGGGGACGGGAAGGGGCAGAATTTTTCGCCACTCTATTTTGCGGTCGCCAAGCATGCGCGTGCCGTGGTTCTGATTGGACGTGATGCTGACAAAATAGCTACGGCCCTGGGTGACTGTGGTGTACCTGTGGTTAACGCACAGGACATGTCAGACGCCGTTCGACAGAGCGCATCTTTGGCGCAACCTGGCGACGCAGTTCTGCTGTCACCAGCCTGTGCTAGCTTTGATATGTTCCGCAACTACAGTCACCGTGCCGAAGCTTTTGGCGTCGCTGTGGATGCATTGCAAGGGGCTCGAGTATGACCACCACAAATCTGATTGGTCGGCATCAGGTGCTGGAAAAGTACGACGAGGTGTTGTTGTGGATCACGATCGCGCTACTCGTTTTTGGATTGGTTATGGTGTATTCGGCATCGCTTGCCACCGCTGCAGCGAGTAAATTTACAGGCTTTCAGCCCGCATATTATTTGATACGACACGGCCTGTTTATTTTTATAGGCGTGGCAGCGGGGGTCGCAGCGTTTCAGGTGTCGTTACAGAACTGGCAGAAGTTGGCACCCTACCTATTTTTTCTGGGCGTTGTGTTGCTTGTCTTGGTCCTTATTCCCGGCATTGGGCACTCTGTCAATGGTAGTCGTCGTTGGATATCCCTTTTCTCCATCAACCTCCAGCCGTCCGAATTTATAAAATTGTTTGCTGTGTTGTATGCCGCTGATTACACGGTGCGCAAGAGCTTGATCAAAAATAGACTGAGTCAAGAATTTTTACCAATGTTTGCAGTGATGGCGCTGGTTGGATTTTTGTTGCTGCAAGAGCCGGATATGGGCGCTTTCGTGGTTATTTGTATGGTTGCGATGTGCATTCTATTTTTAGGCGGCTTTAACATTAAGGTATTTATTGGGTTGGTATTCGCTTTGCCCATAGCATTTTCGGCGCTGATTATTTTTTCCCCTTACCGTATGCAGCGTGTGATCGGCTTTATGGACCCATGGTCTGACCCACTGGGCAAGGGTTATCAATTAAGTCACGCGCTGATTGCATTTGGCCGTGGAGAATGGTTCGGCGTGGGGCTTGGCGGGGGACTGGAAAAATTATTTTATCTGCCGGAAGCCCATACAGATTTTCTACTTGCAGTGATTGCCGAAGAGCTTGGTTTTATGGGGGTACTTGTAGTAATCCTTTTGTTTGCAGGGCTGATTGTTCGTGCCTTTGCCATCGGTCGTCAGGCGTCGACTTTAGATCGCCAGTTTGCCGCGCTGGTGGCACAAGGGATCGCTGTGTGGCTTGGCTTCCAGGCGATGATTAACATCGGAGTTAATACGGGAATTTTGCCCACCAAGGGGCTAACCCTACCCTTCTTAAGTTTTGGTGGTAGTAGCGTGGTGGTAAGTTGCATTGCTGCAGCGCTGTTGCTTCGAGTTGACTGGGAAAATAGACGAGCAATGAAAGGTCTTCCGGTATGAGCTCGGTCATTGCAAGAATAATGCGTCGTCCACCTATTTTGATGAATCGTGCCGCCACACAATCGGCCGTACACCTGATTTGGATCATCACTGTCTGCAGGGAGCCATCAATAATATGACGCGCAATCTTTTGGTTATGGCGGGCGGGACGGGCGGACATATTTTCCCAGCCCTGGCCGTGGCCGACCACTTGCGCACAAAAGGTTGGCGCATTATTTGGCTGGGTGCACCCAAAAGTATGGAGGCCGAGCTGGTTCCTAAGTATGGTTACGAGATGGTCAAGGTGCGCTTCTCGGGACTGCGCGGGAAAGGGGCTTTGCGCAAACTACTTTTGCCCATCAATCTTTTGTTGGCGCTTTGGCAGAGCGGCACCGCGTTGCTACGTTACCGTCCCGATGTGGTGTTGGGGATGGGTGGGTACATTACCGTCCCCGGGGGCATTATGGCTGCGTTGATGCGCTATCCGCTGCTAATTCATGAACAAAATTCCATTGCTGGGCTGAGCAATAAATTCTTGGCGCGACTATCCAAGAGAGTGCTGAGTGGTTTCCCGCACGTACTTCCAAGAGCAGAATGGTGCGGCAACCCAGTACGCAAGAGCATTGCCACGCTACCTGAACCGCGGATTCGCCATGCTGCGCGTAGTGGGGCTTTAAATGTGTTGGTTCTGGGCGGCAGCTTAGGTGCTAAGGCAATTAACGAGTGTGTGCCACAGGCTCTGGCATTGTTGTCACAGGATGAACGTCCCAATGTGTTGCATCAAACCGGAAGGCAGCACTTGGAAGCGGTGCATGCCGCCTACCAGGGGGTGGCAGTGAGTGCTGAGGTGCACCCATTCTTGGAGGATATGGCGCAATTTTACGCATGGGCAGACGTGGTGATTTGTCGTGCTGGCGCCATAACTGTCGCCGAGTTGGCCGCCGCCGGTGTTGCGAGCATCCTGATCCCATTTCCGCTTGCAGTCGATGACCATCAGTCTGCTAATGCACGCTTCCTTAGTGAACATGATGCGGCGGTGTTGCTGCCACAAGAAAAGCTTAAGCCACAGATATTGGCAAATCTATTGCATGGCATTACCAGAGAGAGCGCTCTTTGCATGGCACAGAACGCACGCAAACTGGCAAAGCCTGACGCAATGCTGTGCGTCGCACGGGCGTGTGTGGAGCTGGCCGAATGAAACACAAGATTAAACATGTTCATTTTGTGGGTATCGGTGGATCCGGCATGAATGGCATAGCCGAGGTGCTGCTTAACCTGGGTTATCACGTGAGCGGCTCTGACACGGCCGACAATTTGGTCACGCAGCGCATGAGTAAGCTTGGTGCGACGATTTACCTTGGCCACTCTGAGCATAATTTAGAAAACGCCAATGTGGTGGTGGTATCAACCGCAGTGAGCTCGAGCAATCCGGAGGTGCTGGCTGCGCGTTCACGCAATATTCCAGTGGTGCCGCGGGCGATGATGCTGGCGGAGCTGATGCGCTTACGCAAGGGAATTGCTGTGGCTGGCACACACGGGAAAACCACTACCACCAGTTTGATTGCAAGCGTGTTGGCCAGTGGTGGGCTCGATCCAACCTTTGTGATTGGGGGAAGGCTTAACAGTAGTGGCACAAATGCCAAGCTGGGGACTGGTGAATTTATTGTGGCAGAGGCCGACGAATCGGATGCTTCATTTTTGTATTTGCAACCCATGCTGGCTGTGATTACAAATATAGACGCTGATCACATGGAAACATATGAGCATAGCTTTTTGAAGCTTAGGCAGGCATTTGTAGAATTTGCGGAACATTTGCCATTTTATGGAATGGCCATAGTGTGTATTGACGATGTCAATGTGCGAGATATTTTGCCCAGTATTAGCAAGCCAGTTACGACTTACGGCTTTGCTGAGGAGGCGCAAATTCGTGCAGTGAATGTGGTGCATCAGGATGGCAAGATGCGCTTTACTGCCCTCTGCCGACAGAATGATCAGCCACGTGATCTAGATATCACGCTTAACATGCCTGGCCGACACAATGTACAAAATGCCTTGGCAGCAATCGCTGTTGCGATGGAAGTTGGCGTGGCAGACGATGCCATCGTAGATGCACTAGATAAATTTGAAGGTGTTGGACGCCGCCTCCAGATTTATGGAGAAATTCCTTTGGCGAAAGGCGGCACGGCAACCCTGATTGATGATTATGGCCACCATCCGGTTGAAATATTGGCGACAGTGAATGCTGTGCGTGGAGCATTTGCTGGGCGACGCTTGTTGCTGGCATTCCAGCCGCATCGCTATACGCGCACGCGCAACCTGTTCGAAGACTTTGTTGATGTGCTAAGTGAAGTGGACGCCCTGTTTTTGACGGAGGTCTATGCCGCGGGTGAGGAGCCTATAGCGGCAGCAGACGGACGCGCACTGATGCACGCGCTACGTGTTGCCGGACAAGATAATGCATTATTTGTGGAGCGCGTTACCGATATGCCGCAGACCATTTTAGATTTGGCACGGGCTGGCGATGTGATAGTAATCATGGGCGCCGGCTCGATCAGCTCTGTGGCGAGCGCACTAAAAAATATAGCTATCGGTACGAGCATATCTTAAAAATGAATATGACTGAACCAACCAAATTTTTTACGAATCAGTTGCGTGGAACATTGAGATTCAATGTTCCTATGGGTCGTCACGTTAGTTGGCGTGCTGGTGGTTGTGCGGAACGTGTCTATCAGCCCGCAGATCTGGCAGACTTGATTGTATTTTTGCGCACCGTGCCAGTGCATGAGTCGGTAATCGCGGTTGGATTGGGCAGCAACCTTTTAATACGAGATGGTGGTTTGCGTGGCACCGTGCTGTTGCTGCATGCAGCGCTCACCGAAATAAATATTGGGACGGACGGATTAATTTATGCACAGGCAGGTGTGCCTGGAGCCAGATTGGCACGCTTTTCTGCGACACACAATTTGGTGACCGCGGAATTTTTTGCTGGCATACCGGGCACGCTGGGCGGAATGTTGGCAATGAATGCTGGCTGTTATGGGGGCGAAACCTGGGGCGTGGTGGAGAGTGTGCAAACATTGACCCGCAGTGGGGAGCTTCTTAGCCGCACACCAAATGATTACGAGATTGGCTATAGGCATGTTGCGCTTAAATACAAGACTGATCCGCGCAGTCAGCCTAGCTCAAAAATTGTGGGCGACACACATTCTTGGCCAGAGGAACTCTTTGTCGCTGCGAAGTTGCGTTTGCCGGCCGGTGATGGCGAAATCGCTCGCCATAAAATCAAGGCCCTGCTATCTCGCCGTATTGCTGCTCAACCGTTAAGCCTTCCAAATGCCGGCTCAGTGTTTCGCAACCCACCCAATGATTACGCTGCACGCTTGATTGAACAGTGCGGATTAAAGGGTTGCCAAATTGGAGGTGCACGGGTATCAGAGCGGCACGCTAATTTTATTGTGAATGTGGGCGGAGCATCGGCGACGGATATAGAAAATTTAATCAACAAGGTTCAGGAAAGCGTTGAACACGAGATCGGTATTTGTCTGCACCCAGAGGTGAAAATAATGGGTGAGCACGTAGGTAATTATGAATAATAAATATCTTACCCAGCAATCAAAGCACCCCACCCAGCATGGAAAGGTTGCAGTTTTGTATGGCGGCTCTTCTGCAGAGCGCGACATCTCGATCCAGAGTGGTACGGCAGTTTTGGGGGCACTATTAAAGAGCGGGGTTGACGCGCACCCATTTGATCCATCCGAGCAAGGCGTGCATAAGCTACTAGAAAATGGATTTCAGCGCGCCTTTATTGTGTTGCACGGACGCCTCGGTGAAGACGGAACGATACAGGGTGCGCTGGAGTTGATGGGCATGCCCTATACGGGCAGCGGAGTGCTGGCATCAGCGCTGGCCATGGACAAGTGGCGTAGCAAATTGGTGTGGCAGGCCGCAGGGCTGCCCACCCCAGACTATGAG
>DKNB01000090.1:0-753 GCA_002470125.1 Gallionellales bacterium UBA7399
CGAGGAGGCCGATTTGGATTTAGTGGAGGTTGCGCCGATGGCGGAGCCGCCGGTGTGTCGTATTATGGACATCGGTAAGTTTAAATATGCCGAGAGCAAGAAGCAGCATGAGGCCAAGCTAAAACAAAAGCAGATCCAGATAAAGGAAGTTAAGTTCAGGCCGGGCACAGATGACGGCGATTACAANNATTTTTGGGGGAGGGCGACAAGGTGAAGATTACGTTACGCTTTCGTGGACGCGAAATTGCACACCAAAGCATTGGCATGCAGATGATGGAGCGGGTTATGGCTGATCTTTTGGAGCACGGTACCGTGGAGCAGTTTCCTAAGATGGAGGGGCGTCAGATGGTTATGGTACTCTCACCGAAAAAGAAGTAACCCACCTAACGAGTTATGTTTTTGAATCTTGTACCGGTTAATGGGCTGGCTGGGGCGAGTTAGTATTAAACAGCCAAGATAAGTGATTCTGGGTCTTTAAGCGCTCCTTTCGGGGGCCTCCTAGCGTCATAAAATAAGGGAGTTGTTGTGCCTAAAATGAAAACCAAAAGTGGCGCTGCGAAGCGCTTCAAGGTGCGTGCAGGTGGCAGCGTTAAGCGCGCACAGGCATTCAAGCGTCATATCCTGACCAAAAAAACTACCAAAAGCAAGCGTCAGTTGCGTGGTACCACCGAAGTTCACGCAAGCAACGTGGCGTCTGTTCGAGCCATGATGCCATACGCATAAGGGGTAAGACATGCCAAGAGTTAAACGTGG
>DKNB01000090.1:775-18555 GCA_002470125.1 Gallionellales bacterium UBA7399
GAAGCGGTAATGAAGGCTGGGCAATACGCCTACCGGGATCGTCGGCAACGCAAGCGTCAATTCCGTACTTTGTGGATTGCGCGTATCAATGCGGCAGCCAGGGAACAGGGGCTAAGCTACAGCGTCTTCATGAACGGACTCAAGAAAGCCGCGATTAGCATTGACCGCAAGGTGCTCGCAGATATTGCTGTGTTCGATAAGCATGCTTTTGTGCAAATTGTCGCGCAGGCAAAAGTTAGCCTCGGTGTCTAAACGTACATAAAATTTTATCCATCTTTTAGGGAGGCGTTTTGCGCCTCCTTTTTTGTAATTCATTGTTTTTTCCTGCTTTAGAGTAAACGCATAATAAATAATTGCCATGCAAGAGCTTGATAAAATTCTCAACGAGGCGCTGGAGCGTTTTGCCGCGATTGAACAGATGGCTGAGCTTGAGCAGGTTAAGGCGCATTATTTGGGCAAAGAAGGTCAACTGGGCGTCCTATTGAAGGGGCTTGGCAAGCTATCTGCCGAAAGTCGGCCGGCAGCTGGGGCGAAGATTAATCATGTCAAGCAGGGTATTGAAAGTGCCTTGCAGCAAAGACGTGAAGCCATTCAGTACAATCAATTACAGCTTCAACTTGAAGCGGAGGCGTTGGACGTCACCCTACCTGGTAGGGGATTGGGCTGCGGTGGGCTGCACCCAGTCACGCGCACTCTAGAGCGCATCGAGAATCTATTCAGTTCATTAGGATTTACTATTGCGTCTGGCCCAGAAATTGAGAGTGATTTCTATAATTTTACGGCACTCAATATTCCAAAAAATCATCCAGCGCGCGCCATGCATGACACGTTTTACGTTGACCAGGATCATGTGCTGCGCACCCATACCTCGCCGGTGCAAATTCGTTATATGGAAAACAACAAACCACCATTAAGAATTATCGCACCAGGACGAGTGTACCGCTGTGATTCAGATGTGACGCATTCGCCTATGTTTCATCAGGTGGAGGGCTTGTGGATTGATGAAGACGTGAATTTTTCCATGCTCAAGGGCGTTCTATCTGACTTTATGCAATCCTTCTTCGAGCGCGAAGATCTGCAGGTTCGTTTTCGCCCTTCATTTTTTCCATTCACCGAACCNNATGGATATTCAGTGTGTTCAATGTAATGGCAAGGGGTGTCGTGTGTGTAGTCATACCGGCTGGCTGGAGGTTTTGGGTAGCGGGATGGTGCACCCAAATGTGCTGCATCATGTCAAAATTGATAGTGAAAAATACTTGGGCTTTGCATTTGGTTTAGGGGTTGAGCGTCTAGCTATGTTGCGTTACGGTGTGCCCGATTTACGCCTGTTTTATGAAGGCGATTTGCGATTCTTGAAACAATTTAATTAGCATGAAATTTTCTGAGATTTGGCTAAGGTCGTGGGTTGATACCAAACTGTCAAGCCACGAGCTAGCGCATGCCCTAACCATGGCGGGGCTGGAGGTGGAGACGCTAGAATCGGTGGCCCCCCCATTTAGTGATGTGGTGGTGGCTGAGGTGCTAGAGGTAACCAGGCACCCAAACGCTGATCGATTAAATCTTTGTCAGGTAAATGTTGGCGATGGTATGCCACTAAGTATCGTTTGTGGCGCACCTAATGTCGCTGTTGGCATAAAGGTCCCTTGTGCACGTATTGGCGCAATCTTACCGGATGGACTCGTGATTAAACGGGCCAAGGTTCGCGGTGTTGATTCCTTTGGAATGCTGTGCTCTGGTACGGAGCTAGGCTTGGCTGGAGAGAACCAGGGGTTGTGGCTGCTACCAGATGATTCACCAGTTGGCATGAAGTTGCGTGATTACATGGAGCTGGACGATACGCTATTCACCTTGAAGCTCACTCCAAATCGTAGTGACTGCCTGAGTATTGCTGGTGTAGCCAGAGAGGTCGCAGCCATTACCGGGGGCACACTAAATACAATACAGGCCCACCATGTCCACCCGACCTTAACTGAGGTTATGGCGATACAGGTTAGCGCTTCCGAGGTGTGCCCATTGTATTGTGGCCGCGTTATACGTGACATCAATGCCATGGCCGTGACGCCTTTATGGATGAATCATCGCTTAGAGCGTGGGGGAGTTCGCAGTGTTAATGCGGTGGTGGATATCGCCAACTACGTCATGCTCGAGCTTGGCCAGCCCATACATGCCTTTGATAGGGATAAGATTATTGGTGAGGTGGTGGTGCGCTATGCTCGGGTAGGTGAAGAATTAACTCTGCTTAACGGACAAAATGTCATACCACAGAATGACATGGTAGTGACCTCAGATGATGTGAAATTGTTGGCGTTGGCAGGGATTATGGGTGGCGCAGAGAGCGGTGTAGGTGACGCCACTCATAATGTTTTTTTAGAGAGTGCTTTTTTTGCACCTGACGCAATTATTGGCAAGGCGCGAAAGCTTAACATTGCCACCGACTCCTCTTATCGATTTGAGCGCGGTGTAGATTTTTGCGCAACTGGCACGGCTTTGGAGCGTGCAACTCAGTTGCTGCTTGAGATTTGTGGCGGACAAGCCGGTCCAATTAGCGAGGTGCGCAAGAATTTGCCAGCACGTGATCCAATCACACTGAGGCTAGAGCGAGTCAATCGTGTGCTAGGGACTCGCTTGGATAGCATTGAGGTTGTTGCCATATTGCGCCGCCTACAATTAAAGGCTGAACGTCAGAATGACAATCTGTTGGTGACGCCACCCAGCTACCGCTTTGATTTACTGCTCGAAGTGGACTTAATCGAGGAAATTGCGCGCGTGATTGGTTATGACAACATTCCGGCGCAGCCACTAAGAACTGCAGTCAGGATGGTTTCACACACAGAGGTCAGACGCCCAGTATCTCGGCTGCGCAATGCGATGGTGGTACGTGATTATCAGGAAACCATTAGCTACGCCTTTGTCGATGCAGAGACTGAGCTTAATTTGTGCGCCAATACAACACCGGTGACCCTTAAGAATCCACTCTCTAATCACTTGGCGGTGATGCGCAGCAGTCTTTTGGGTGGCTTGGTAGGCGCCCTGCGTGTTAACCTTGTGCGAAAACAGTCACGCGTGCGCTTATTTGAGGTGGGAGCCTGCTTTTTTGGCGGAAATTATGCTCAGCGTGAGCAATTTGCGGGGTTGTGTTGTGGTACGCAACTTTCGGAGCAATGGGGAGAGGTGTCCCGTAATGTAGATTTTTACGATGTAAAGGCCGACGTAGAGGCGCTATTCCCCTCCACTGCACTATTAAGCTTTGTGGCATCACCGCATCCCGCCTCCCATCCGGGACGATCTGCCCAGGTGTGGGCTCATGGAAGAGCAGTTGGCTGGATTGGAGAGTTGCATCCGAAGTGGTTGCAACAGTATGATATTTCACAGGCGGTGGTGTGGTTTGAGGTTGAGATGGATGCATTGGTATCGGTCGACTTGCCGTGCGCCAATGAAATCTATAAATCTTTGCCGGTGCGACGAGATCTTGCTGTGATTGTGGACGAGGATACAACAGCTCAATCTTTACTGGATGCCATGCGAGATAGCGATGCTCCACACGTGACGGAACTTGCTTTGTTTGATCTATATCGTGGAAAAGGTGTGGAAAATGGTAAAAAAAGCCTTGCTTTCCGTGTGTTATTGCAAGATACTGAGAAAACGTTGATTGATAGTGAAATTGAGTTAAGTATCGCACATCTGACTGCTGTCTTGCAGAAGCATGGTGCGCAACTGCGAATATAGAGGTGATTATGACATTAACCAAGGCAGAGCTTGCGGATCTACTATTTGAAAAGGTTGGCTTGAATAAGCGTGAAGCCAAGGACATGGTTGAGTCCTATTTCGAAGAGATTCGTGCCCAGCTTGAGTGCGGTGACAGTGTAAAATTGTCTGGTTTTGGCAACTTCCAGCTACGTGAAAAGCCCGAACGTCCCGGACGTAATCCAAAAACAGGCGCAGATGTGCCTATATCAGCACGCCGTGTAGTGACATTTCATCCCAGTCAAAAACTCAAGAGCATGGTAGAGACCAACTATCATGGAAAACAGAAAAATTAATCACTCCCTACCACCGATCCCAGCAAAGCGTTATTTTGCAATTGGTGAAGTTAGTGACTTGTGCGGAGTAAAGGCGCATGTGTTGCGTTACTGGGAGCAGGAATTTACCCAGCTCAAGCCAGTCAAAAGAGGCGGAAATCGACGCTACTATCAGCATCACGAGGTTCTTCTTATTCGTCACATTAGACAACTACTATACGAAGAGGGCTTTACTATTAGCGGTGCTCGTGGTCGTTTGGGAAATTTCCCCGAGCAGCAGGTCCTTGATACGCCGCCACACCCACCTCAAATGAGCATAGGCTCATCTGCACTGCGTCAAGAAATCCGCGAAATCATAACTTTGCTAGAGGCCTAGCAGCCATCCTCCACCATCAATTATTGACCGCAAATAGAGTCTGATTAGAGGTTGTATGTGCGTAGCATGAATGTATGCTACGAATTTAAGTGCAAACGTAGAGGCTGCAATGTTCGCAGCTCAGCGCTGCTCAGCTGAGATGGCCGGGCACACTTCCATTGGCAGATTGTTTTTGCTATAATCCGCGCAGTTTTCAGATGGGCCTAGGCCCATTTTTTATTGGCGGATGCAAATCATGGACGTGGCTAGATTGGTGGAGACAACGGTGACTGGCTTGGGTTATGAGCTTGTTGATTTTGAGTTGTCCGGCAGGGGTTTGATGCGGGTATTACTCGATCATTCTGCAGGCGTTACAGTGGAGGACTGTGAGCTGGTCAGTCACCAGCTGACACGCCTGTTTGCGGTAGAGGTGATTGACTATGGTCGCCTTGAGGTTTCATCCCCGGGACTAGATCGGCCAATCAAGAAGGAGGCTGATTTTATACGCTTTTGTGGCAAAAAGGTGCAGCTAAGGTTGCGCATGCCGTTGGCGGGACGCAAGAACTTTACGGGTACTTTGGGCGAGCTCCAGCACGGTGTGCTGAAGCTGCATGTGGACGACGGTAGTCAGACGCTGATTGAGCTGTCTAATGTGGACAAGGCGCGACTGGTCCCCACATTTTAATGGGTTGTTTTGTATGCGGGGAAATCAGCCTGATCTGATGCACCTTGGCGCTGGAGTGTCAAGTGTAATCAGGGGTGAGAAAAACGATAGTAAGTTTGTCAACTTAAGAAATATTTGGATGGGCTGGAGGTAGTGATGAGTCGTGAAGTTTTATTATTGGTCGACGCCTTGGCGCGTGAAAAAAACGTGGACAAGGAGATTGTGTTGGGTGCGTTGGAGTCTGCCTTGGCATCCGCTACCAAAAAGCGATTTACCGAGGAGTCCGATGTGCGCGTTAGCATTGACCGAGACACCGGAGAGTACCTGTCATTTCGTTGTTGGCAGGTAATGGATGACGAGACTTTTGAAACTCCAGACTTACATATTAAGCTTAGCGAGGCTCAAAAACTTAATCCAAATATTCAGCTGGGAGAATTTATCGAGGAACCCCTGGACTCTGTCGATTTTGGGCGTATAGGCGCACAGGCCGCAAAGCAGGTAATTTTTCAAAAAATTCGTGACGCTGAGCGTGAGCAGTTGTTGAGTGACTTCATGGAGAGAGGGGAGCACTTAGTTTCTGGTACGGTAAAGCGTGTTGAGCGTGGCAATGCCATCATCGAGTTTGGTAAGATCGAGGCACTGTTGCCGCGTGACCAGATGATACAAAAAGAGAATATGCGTGTCGGAGATCGCGTGCGTGCGTATCTGTTGCGCGTAGATCGATCGGTGCGTGGACCGCAAATTGCCTTGTCGCGTATCACGCCTGAATTTTTGGTGAAGTTGTTCGAGCTTGAGGTTCCAGAAATTGAAGAGGGATTGCTGGAGATAGTAAGTGCAGCACGTGACCCAGGGGTGCGCGCAAAGATATCGGTACGCTCTCATGATAAGCGCATAGATCCGATTGGGACCTGTGTTGGCATGCGCGGCTCGCGTGTGCAGGCGGTGACCAATGAGTTAGCGGGCGAGCGCGTTGACATTGTGCTGTGGTCCGATGATCCCGCAACCTGTGTTGTCAACGCCTTGGCTCCGGCTGAGGTGACCAGCATCATGGTGGACGAAGATAGTCACAGTATGGACGTGGTTGTTGAGGAGGAAAATCTTGCGCAGGCCATTGGTCGAAATGGACAAAATGTACGTTTAGCCAGTGAACTAACTGGGTGGACTATTAATATTATGACGGTGAACGAGTCCGACCAAAAAAATGAGAAAGAATTTTCTAGGGTGCGTGATTTATTTACAGAGAAGCTGGATGTGGATGCAGAGGTGGCGGACATCCTGGTCCAGGAGGGCTTTAACACCTTAGAGGAGGTGGCTTACGTGCCGCTGGAGGAGATGCTGGCAATTGAGTCACTTGATGAGGCGACAGTAAATGAGTTGCGCAGTCGCGCACGTAATGTATTGCTGACCGCAGCTATTGTTACTGAGGAGCAGGTTGGGCATGGTATTGAGAGTCTAATCAAGCTTGATGGTATGGACGAAACGCTCGCCCGAGCTCTGTCAATGAATGGCGTGAATACTCAAGAACAGCTTGCTGATTTGGACGTGGATGAGCTGGTTAAGCAGACGGGCATAGATGAGGAGCGTGCGAATCAATTGATTATGACTGCACGTGCTCCATGGTTTGTCTAATAGGTCTGCAGTAAAGATAGCTGTTTTTGAGTGCTACTGCTCAAATTCTGGCGGTTAAGGGGTGGCAATGGGAAAAATGAATGTAGCGCAATTTGCTAGCGAACTTGGCTTGTCGGTTGAGTTATTGCTTGAGCAGCTGCAGGCGGCTGGGCTTGTAAAGCAGCAAGAGTCAGACGGCATATCAGAGGAGGATAAGGCGCTATTATTGGCCCACCTGCACAGCGTGCACGGTAACGCTAAAGGTAAAAAAATTACATTAACTCGTCGTGAGACGGTGGTAATTAAGAAGACAGATCGAGCTGGCAAGGATCGTGTTATTTTGGTTGAGACACGCAAAAAACGTGTTGTTGCCACGCCGACCACGTCTTCTGATGAGGGCGCAACCACTGTGGCGGTAGAGGGTGCCACGAAGGCCACATCAAAGAAAGCTAAAAAAGAAGAAATATTAAACGAAGAAGAGATTGCTCTACGTGCCGGAGAGTTGCGTAGTCAAGAAGAGCTGGCTTTGCGCCAGGCCGCTGAAGTCAAGACCAAGAAGGAGCGCGTTAAACGTAAGGCGGAGCCCGCTGCTGAATCTGCAGCACCCCCCACTGAAGTCTTGGAGTCAGTAACTATCGCAGCCACCACAGTGGCAGAAACTCTTATCGCTAAGCCTGCTCTAAGCGAGGGCACGCTACACAAGCCTACGCCTAAGCCGGGCGATAAAATTACTCGACCAGTAGCTAAAAAAGGTGTCAAAACTGCAGTAGCAGACAAGGCTAGCCCATGGAATGAGGCTGGGCACAAGAAGCGTACCCCCGCGGTTACTGATACACGACCAGGTGGCTGGACGGCTGGTCGCGGAGGTGCGGGTTCGCGCCATCATGCAAAACAAAACAAACAGCAGGGGGAGGTGGCCCCACACGCCTTCTCCTTGCCAACCGAGCCGGTTGTACATGAGGTTATGGTGCCAGAGACGATCAGCGTCTCTGAGTTAGCGCAAAAAATGTCAATCAAGGCTATTGAGATTATTAAGGTGCTAATGAATCTTGGCTCCATGGTGACCATCAATCAAGTTCTGGATCAAGAGACAGCGATGATAGTAGTGGAAGAGTTGGGGCACATTGCCAAGCCAGCCAAGGCCGACGATCCTGGGGCGTATCTTACAGAATCCGAGGAACATAAGAATGCCCCCATGGAGCCGCGAGCTCCGGTGGTAACCGTAATGGGGCATGTTGATCATGGCAAGACATCATTGTTGGATTATATTCGCCGGACTCGTGTAGCTAGTGGTGAGGCGGGCGGCATTACGCAGCATATCGGTGCGTATCATGTGGACACCCCACGCGGCATGATTACCCTTCTGGATACCCCTGGCCATGAGGCATTTACGGCAATGAGGGCGCGTGGCGCAAAGGTAACCGACATAGTTATCTTAGTGGTGGCGGCTGATGATGGCGTGATGCCACAGACTAAGGAGGCAATCAGTCACGCTAGAGCGGCTAACGTACCCATCGTGGTGGCGGTAACCAAAATTGACAAGCCCGATGCTAATTCAGAACGCGTAAGGCAGGAGTTGGTTGCGGAGGGTGTGGTACCGGAGGATTGGGGTGGTGATACCATATTCGTCGAGGTGTCTGCGAAGAGTGGACTTGGTATTGACTCTCTTCTGGAGAGCGTCTTGTTGCAAGCTGAGTTGCTGCAACTTACGGCACCTAGATTGAGCTTGGCAAGGGGTATCGTAATTGAGGCTAGACTAGACAAGGGTAAGGGCCCTGTGGCGACCATGTTGGTGCAATCAGGCACCCTGAAGCGAGGCGATGCTGTACTAATTGGCGGGGTGTCTGGGCGCGTACGTGCGATGCTGGATGAGAATGGCAAGACAATAACTGAGGCAGGCCCTTCGATCCCTGTAGAGATTCAGGGCTTGTCCGAGGTCCCGGTGGCTGGCGAGAGTGTGTTGATACTCTCAGATGAGAAAAAAGCTCGTGAAATTGCCTTGTTCCGTCAGGGGAAATATCGTGCCGTGAAGCTAGCCAAGCAGCAGGCGTCTACATTGGAAAATATGTTCGAGCAGATAGCGGAGGGTGAGGTGCGCATGCTTCCGCTGATTGTCAAGACCGACGTGCAGGGTTCTTGCGAAGCCATAGATCATGCTCTACAGAAGTTATCCACCGATGAGGTCAAGGTTAATCTTATCCATAATGCTGTGGGTGCAATTAGTGAGTCAGATATTAACCTAGCGCTAGCCTCTAAAGCTATCGTGATTGGCTTCCATACTCGCGCCGATGTCGCCGCTCGTAAGCTATCCGAGTCTGCTGGTATCGAAGTGCGTTACTACAATATTATTTATGAAATGGTGGACGATATCAGGGCGGCCTTGTCTGGTATGCGAGCACCAGAAAAAAAAGAAGTTGTCCTTGGTACGGTGGAGATACGCCAAGTATTTGTTATTTCCAAGATTGGAACGGTGGTTGGTTGTTATGTAACAGATGGAATAGTCAAGCGCAATGCGCAAGTGCGGGTTTTACGAAACAATGTAGTGATCCATACCGGTGAGCTGGATTCCTTGAAGCGATTTAAGGATGACGTTAAGGAGGTACGGTCAAATTTTGAATGCGGTCTGTCGTTACGCAACTTCAACGACCTTGAAGTGAATGATCAACTTGAAGTATTTGAAATTATCGAAGTGGCACGCCCTTTGAATGCCTAAGGGTTATGCCAGAATAGATCGAATAGCTGAGCAAGTTCAGCGCGAACTAGCTCAATTACTACGCTTGGATGTAAAAGATCCGCGCGTACGCATGATTACCATTACTGGTGTTGAGGTAAATAGAGATTACTCCCATGCCAAGGTTTTTTATACGTCACTCGATGGTTCAAGTGACGCAGTGCAAAATGGTCTGGAGCACGCCAGTGGTTACCTGCGTAGTCAGCTTGCGCATTCCATGAAATTACGTGTCTTGCCGCAACTGCACTTTATGTACGATCCATCAATTGAGCGTGGTGCACACCTGTCCCAGCTTATCGATCAGGCAATTGCTAGTGACAATATCCCGCGGGATTCTGATAGCCTCGCTTAATCTTTTATTAAATAAAAGTACAATCGTTTGCCCATTTGCTCTGCTTGATAGAGAGCTCCACCAGGGCGGCGTGACCAAAATAATATGATGCGTACATTGGACGGTGTTTTGTTGTTCGATAAGCCTTTTGCGCTAAGCTCTAACGCCGCTCTGCAAAAGGTACGACGCTTGTTTCAGGCAGAAAAAGCTGGTCACACGGGAACACTGGATCCGTTAGCGACTGGCCTGCTGCCCATTTGTTTTGGTGAGGCTACAAAGTTTGCCAGCTCCTTGCTGGAGGCAGACAAAACTTACCACGCATCGATCAGATTGGGTCAAACCACCACCACGGGCGATGCGGAGGGTGACACTATAAGTATTTGCGCGGTAGAGTTGAATGAGGAGCAAGTTCGGTCGACCTTGTGCAACTTTGTCGGCGAAATTCAACAGGTGCCGCCTATGTATAGCGCTATTAAGCACCAAGGGAGGCCGCTATACGAATATATCCGCAAAGGAGAGACTGTGGTCCGCGCAAGTCGGAGCGTGATGATACATGAATTGATACTACTGAGTTTTGAGAGTGATTTGGTGGAGATTAGAGTGCGTTGCAGCAAGGGTACATACATACGAACCCTAGCCGAGGATATTGGGATGGCCCTGGGGTGTGGTGCCTACCTACAGGGGCTGCGTCGTACTGCTATCGGCCCGTTCAATCTTGAGGATGCTCATGATTTTGCTCAGATGGAATCGATCGACATGTTAGAGCGAGAGGCGTACGTATTGCCACCAGATAGCCTACTCCTTGACATGCCGGCACTTGATCTAGATATAACCCAGGTTACTCGTATTGCTCAGGGGCAATGCCTTGCTGTCTCAGATGGCTTGCCAGATGGCAGGGTTCGATTGTACGGCCCCCAGTGCTTTGTTGGCGTCGGTGATCTTGTGGGGCAAAAGCTTACCCCTGTCAGACTAACCTCCGGTGTGGCAAAAATAGCTGCCTGTCCAGGATGGGTGGCGGCTACCGCTTGAGTTGTATGCTTTTGATTTGAGCTGGAGTCATGGTTGGTGGCGAATGTGCATATTAAGTGATTGTAATTAAATATTAATCGCTGTGACCATACGCATGGTCGCACGATAACTTATGAGCCTCTCAGGTTCCATGCTGTGATCTAATTTACGTTGGCTAATCCGAATAAGCTTGAGTAATCACTGTATTCGAGGGTAAAATGCTACACTTTTTATTTAGTGAGGGTGTGGATATTATGTCTATTACGGCAGTGCAAAAAGCACAAATTGTGACCGATTATCAACGCATCAAGGGTGACACTGGTTCCCCAGAGGTGCAAGTCGCACTGATGACTGCCAGAATCAATTACTTGACGGGCCACTTTAAAGAGCATATCAAGGACCACCATTCTCGTCGCGGCCTACTAAGACTAGTAAGTCGTCGTCGTAAGCTTTTAGATTATCTTAAGAGTAAGAATGAAGATAGTTACCGTGCATTAATTCAGCGCTTAGAATTACGTAAGTAGTTATTTGGGTGGGCCGCAGATGCGGCCCGTGTTGTTTGGGGTGAAGTCATGAACGGCTTCACCCGTTGCGCATTAGCGCCATGCCATGCACAGAGGGGTATACCTTGAGTCATTATAAGAAAATATTAACTTATGGTAATCATAAGCTTACAATTGAAACTGGGGAGATTGCTCGTCAGGCCAGCGGGGCGGTTATGGTAAGCCTGGACGACACAGTTGTTTTGGTGACCGTGGTCGGCAGAAAGGACGCGAAACCAGATCAGGATTTCTTCCCATTGACCGTAGATTACCAGGAGCGCACGTACGCTGCAGGCAAGATTCCTGGCGGTTTCTTCCGACGAGAGGGTCGCCCCAGTGAAAAAGAGGTACTGACATCTCGTCTAATTGACCGCCCACTGCGCCCGTTATTCCCGGAGGGATTTTATAACGAAGTTCAGATCGTCGCCACAGTGCTGTCCTCCGACAGTCAGATTGATTCTGACATTCCCGCCATAATTGGAGCCTCGGCCGCCTTGGCGTTGTCCGGCATTCCTTTTGATGGGCCTGTCGGTGCCGCGCGCGTTGGTTATCTTGACGGTGATTATGTAATTAATCCGACCGCGGACCAGCTTGCCCTGTCAAAAATGAATCTCGTGGTTGCGGGCACGGAGCAGGCAGTTCTTATGGTTGAATCAGAAGCACAAGAGCTGTCTGAAGAGATTATGCTGGGTGCGGTCATGTTCGGCCATCAGCAGATGCAGGCAGTGATTAAGGCGATTGTGGAGTTGGCGGATGCCGTTGGTGCGTCGGATTGGGATTGGACGCCACCCGCTCATGACGCAGCTTTAACTTTAAGGGTTGCAGAGTTGGTCGAAGGTGACTTGCAGAAAGCGTACGGCATACGTGAGAAACAGTCACGAACGAACCAGATAGACGCGATTCGTACGCGTATGTTGGCAGCCCTATCTGGATCGGAAAGCGGCGCCATCCCAAAAAATTATCTTAATGATTTATTTCAAGCGCTAGAGTCAAAAATCGTTCGCGGTCAAATATTGAGTGGCGAGCCTCGTATCGATGGGCGAGACACGCGCACCGTCCGTCCAATTACCATACGTACTGGCGTACTGCCACGCACACATGGTTCAGCATTGTTTACACGCGGTGAAACGCAGGCGTTGGTGGTGACCACTCTGGGTACCGCGCGTGACGCCCAGAAGATTGATGCCTTGCAGGGTGAGTACTCTGACCGCTTTATGCTGCACTATAATTTCCCCCCTTATTCCACCGGTGAAACGGGGCGCGTCGGCACCCCGAAGCGACGTGAGATTGGTCATGGTCGTTTGGCCAAGCGCGCTCTAGTGGCAACTTTGCCGAGCGAGGAAGAATTTGGTTATTCCGTGCGCATAGTTTCTGAAATAACTGAGTCGAATGGATCTAGCTCGATGGCCTCGGTGTGTGGTGGCTGTTTGGCAATGATGGATGCTGGCGTACCGGTTAAAACTCACGTGGCAGGTATTGCCATGGGCTTAATTAAAGATGGCAATCGATTCTCTGTGCTCACCGATATCCTTGGTGATGAGGATCACTTGGGTGACATGGATTTTAAGGTTGCAGGGTCGGAGCAGGGTATTACTGCGCTACAGATGGATATCAAGATTAACGGAATAACACGTGAAATTATGCAGGCCGCTCTGAGCCAAGCCAGGGAGGGTCGCTTGCATATTTTGGGCATTATGAAGCAGTGTATGCCCACAGTACGCAAGGAGGTTTCAGCGCATGCACCTCGCATGATCAAGCTCAAGATTAACCCCGATAAAATTCGTGATGTGATTGGCAAGGGCGGTGCCGTTATACGTGCGCTAACCGAGGAAACTGGTACCACTATTGATATAGATGATGAGGGTAATGTGACCATTGCTAGCATTAGTGGTGAGGGTGGAATGTTGGCTAAGAAGCGCATCGAAGATATTGTGGCAGAGGTTGAGGTGGGTAAGGTTTACGAGGGTCCAATTGTTAAGCTTTTGGATTTTGGTGCAATCGTAAATATTATGCCAGGCAAGGACGGCCTGTTGCATATATCGCAAATCTCAAATGAGCGTATCAATGTTGTGTCAGACGTTTTAAAGGAGGGTCAGATTGTCAAGGTCAAGGTGCTAGAGGCCGATGAAAAGGGCCGCCTGCGTCTAAGCATGAAGGCATTGATTGTGGAGTCGACGGCTCCTGTTTTGGAGTAATGCTCGATGCTCTGTGATAATAAAAAAGCCCCGTTATGGGGCTTTTTTATTGCTACCACCCCAGATTGATTTGTAGGTGTGCACAACTCAAACCAAATGAAGAAATTAATTTCGTGTGATATTTTTTGTGCTGTGGTGGACAACTTTGGCGACATTGGTGTGTGCTGGCGATTGGCCAAGCAGTTAGCGCATGAACACAGCATGGCGGTTCGATTGTGGGTCGATAATTTGTCGAGTTTTCATAAATTGCACGCAGCAATATCCCCTCTGCTGTCCGTGCAATACTGTTCCGGTATAGAAATTAGACGCTGGGATTCGTCTATATTTGAGTCTGAGCACCAAAAAGTGGCGCCAGCGCAATTGGTGATCGAGGGGTTCGCATGCGACCTACCTGAGAGCTATATTCTGGCGATGGCAAGACAGGAGCATCAATCTGTCTGGATCAACCTAGAGCACCTCAGTGCAGAGGAGTGGGTGGATGGCTGTCATTGCCTACCCTCGCCACACCCCTCTTTGCCGCTCGTCAAGCATTTCTTTTTCCCCGGGTTTACCTCACAAACCGGTGGCCTATTGGTGGAGCGGGGTCTTATAGGGCGACGTGACACATTCCAGGCTGATGCGCATGCGCAAGCCAAATTTTGGCAAGCACTGGACGTGCCGCTGCCCAGCCAGAACGAAGTGCGTGTGTCATTGTTGTGTTACGGCAATATGATGCTACCGAGTTTATTTTTAAGTTGGGCGAAGAGTGATATTCCTATTTTATGTTTTGTGTCAGAAGGCTGCGCGTTATCTGGGGTGGCAGATTTTTTTGGGCGAAATATTGTGGCTGTGGGTGACGTACTACAGCATGGCAACCTAGAAGTTCGTGTGCTGCCGTTTATCGAACAGGAGCATTACGATGAGCTGCTGTGGATCTGCGATATTAATTTTGTGCGTGGGGAAGATTCGTGTGTACGTGCGCAGTTGGCAGGGAGACCCTTTGTTTGGCAGATTTATCCACAACAAGACAGTGCCCACATAAAAAAATTGAGCGCTTTTATGGTGCTATACCGTGCCGGCTTGCCACCCAGTACGACGCAAGCGCTCTGCAGTCTGTGGGATGGATGGAACCTTGCAAATCATGAAGAGTTCGTAACTTCCACAGACCTGGCGCAGCGTTGGAATGAATGTTGGGCACACAAGGAGACACTACAGCGGCATGCGCGTGCATGGTCAAGTTATTTATCAGAGAATAACCTTGCTTTGAATTTGCTGAATTTTTTTCAAAAAATTGATAGAATGCACGATCTGAAGGCTTAATTTAAGATTTAAGGTAAGTGGATATGAAAATAGCACAAGAGTTGCGCGCCGGTAATGTTGTGATGGTAGGAACCGATCCTATGGTAGTGTTAAAGGCAGAATATACCCGATCCGGTCGGAATGGATCGGTGGTTAAGATGAAGCTAAAGAACTTATTGACGGCCTCGCCAAGTGAGGCAATATACAGAGCCGATGACAAGTTTGAGATGGTACTACTTGACAAGAAGGATGCGACCTACTCGTACTTTGCGGACCCAATGTATGTGTTTATGGATGCCGATTACAATCAGTACGAAGTTGAAAAAGAAAATTTGGGGGATTCACTTAACTACCTTGAGGATGGCATGGCCTGTGAGATGGTTTTTTATAATGACAAGGCCATCTCTGTTGATTTGCCAAATACTGTCGTACGCGAAATCATTTACACAGAGCCAGCGGCTCGCGGAGACACCTCCGGCAAGGTAATGAAACCGGCAAAAATTGGCTCCGGGATGGAGTTGCCGGTGGCCGCATTTTGTGAGATTGGCGATAAGATAGAAATCGATACCCGTACTGGAGAATTTAAGCGTCGTGTAGCCGCGTGATTGCCGGTTAGTTTTGGACTAACATCGGCCTCGAGAGAGGTGGGTTTGTTGCAAAGTAGCCCTGAATGCCACTAAATATGGCGTGCGCTATTTCCTCTTGGTGCGTCACGTTGTTCAATCGCAACTCTTCGTTTGGATTGCTTATAAATGCGGTTTCGATGAGTATCGATGGGATATCTCTTGATTTTAAAACAGCAAAGCCCGCCCGCTGTACCGACCTGCTGTGCAATACATTGATTTGACTTATCTGGCTTAGCATAAAGTTCGCCAGCTTTTCGCTATCTTGCATGGATCGATCTTGTTGTAGGTTGAACAATGTGAATGCAAGACTAGATTCTTTCTCTGCAAGATTCACGCCACCAATTAGATCTGCCTCGTTCTCCTTTTTTGCCAGCCAGCGAGCGCTAGCACTAGTAGCCCCATGCTCTGACAAAATAAATACGGATGAGCCACGCGCATGCGGCTTGATAAAGGCATCGGCATGAATGGAGATGAGTAGATCGGCATGTGCTTGACGCGCTTTCTGTACGCGCCCATTGAGCGAAACAAAGTAATCGCCATCACGAATTAATACACCACGCATGTCTGTGGCGCTGTCGATCAGATCTTTTAGTTTTCGTGCAATCGTTAGTGTGATATTTTTTTCGTGAGTACCATTGTATCCTCTCGCCCCAGGATCTTCGCCGCCATGTCCGGCATCAATTGCAATAATTATCGTACGTGATCTCATGTCAGGACCGCGTTGAGGCGGTGACCATGGCTTGGTGAGTGTCTGCGGAGCGGCCTGTATGTTAGCTGTGCCACGCTTTTCTGTTGAGACCTCCCTGGGGGTGGTCTCTGTCGGAGTGGGTTTGGCCTGACCGATCTCCTCACTCTTCTGTAGTAGCGCCATCATCGGATCGAACGGAATGGCGGGATATATATCCAGAACAAGACGATGGCCATACTGCTTTGCTACAGGCATAAGATTAAACAACTGCGGCTTGACCTGAGACTTTAGATGAAAGACCAAGCGTACCGTGCCGGGCTTAAAAAGAGCAACCCGTATGCTTTTGATGTATGGGTCATCCTCACGAATTTTATTAGCGAGCTCGCCAAGTGGACCCTTGATTTCTACTTCTTTCAGGTCAATTACCAGTCGCTCGGGGTTGCTAAGAGAGAGCTGGCTAAACTGAATTGGTTTATTGGACTCTATGGTCAGGCGTGTGTATTCGGATGCCGGCCAAACGCGAACTGAGTTGATGGCAGTGGCCGCTTTCGCGCTAGGGAATTGTATAAAACATACAAAAACAACTAGTTTCGCAGTAAATTTAAGCATTCTAGGCCGGTCTGTGAAATTGCACGAACTGTAAGATTGCGCCCATTGCATCCGGTCGCTGTAATTGATATTTCAAGCGTTATCTCCATGTCTGCCATTGGGATAAGGTGCTGCGCCCGCTCCGGCCACTCAATTAAGCAGACATTTTCCCCATTGAATTCATCACGAAATCCAGCGGCCTCCCATTCCGATGCATCATTAAAGCGGTACAAGTCAAAGTGACGCAAGTGTAGCTTACCTATTTGGTACGATTCCAGCAGGGAATAAGTCGGACTATTCACTCGTCCGGTGTGGCCCATCGCATGCATGAGCGCACGCACCAGTGTAGTTTTTCCAGCGCCGAGATCGCCCCTTAGGTATATCACTATGCCAGCCTTGATGGTTGGGGCTAAGTGTGCTGCAAAGGTGACAGTGGCGATCTCGTCAGCTAGTAGCAAGCTTATTTGGGTATCATTGTGGCTATACAAATAAAAGTACCGTAGATTATGGATTACATTGCACTGGCCATAAAAATAAAAAAATGGGGTGTAGCACTTGGCTTTCAGGCGGTTGGCATCAGCGATGTTGATTTACATGAGGCTGAAGAGCGCCTGTTAGAGTGGCTTGCACAAGGGCTGCACGGCGAGATGGATTATATGGCAAAACATGGCCATAGGCGTAGTCGTCCAGGAGAGTTGATCCCGGGTACGCTGCGCGTTATCTCGGTGCGTATGGATTATTATCCACCCAACGCAAAAGACAGCTGGGAGGTACTGGAGAATAGAAATCTTGCCTTTATTTCGCGGTACGCTTTGGGGCGCGATTATCACAAGGTCTTACGTAAGCGTCTAGCAAGGCTCGCTTCAAAAATTCGTGCAGAAGTGGGCGATTACAATTGTCGAGTATTTACTGATAGTGCACCCGTTATGGAGGTAGAGCTGGCATATAAGGCTCAGCTAGGTTGGCGTGGCAAGCATACGCTACTGCTGTCACGCGACCACGGCTCTTGTTTTTTTCTAGGCGAGCTTTATATTGACTTGCCACTCCCGATTGACAAACCAGAGACTGAGCATTGTGGGAGCTGTGTGGTGTGCATTAAAGTGTGCCCAACTCAGGCCATTATCGCCCCTTATAAACTGGATGCGCG
>DKNB01000058.1:0-169 GCA_002470125.1 Gallionellales bacterium UBA7399
GCACCCCCCGTAGCAAAGAGTGTGGCACGTGCCTGAAAAATCATCACTTCACTTGTTTCTATTTCCATAGCCACAACACCAAGAACATCTCCATCTTGATCTCGAATCAAATCCAAAGCCATCCACTCAACAAAAAAATTTGTATCGGTCTGCATATTTTTTTGATACA
>DKNB01000058.1:206-14220 GCA_002470125.1 Gallionellales bacterium UBA7399
CCGCCAAACGGACGTTGATAGATTTTTCCATTTTCCAGGCGGTCAAATGGCATGCCGAAATGCTCAAGCTCGTAAATCACCTCTGGTGCAGCGCGACACATAAATTCAATGGCGTCCTGATCTCCAAGGTAATCGGATCCTTTTACCGTGTCATACATGTGCCAGTGCCAATTATCTTCATTGATGTTACCCAATGATGCCGCAATGCCACCCTGCGCTGCCACCGTATGAGATCGCGTTGGGAATACCTTGGATAGTACGGCTACTTTTAGGCCTGCCTCAGATAACGCCAGAGCTGCACGCATCCCAGCGCCTCCGGCCCCAACAATTACAACGTCAAAGGTACGTTTTACCACTGCCATCATGCCCCCACAGAATTTGCACCACCCAAACAGAGTACAGCAGCAGCAGCACTACAGCCAGAACATATATGACGAGACGCACTCTTGCTGACTTAACGTAATCCATGACGATATTGCGCACCCCAATCCATGCATGGTAAAAAACGGACACCCAAAACAACAAAGAGACCGCACGCATCCAGAAACCAGAGAACAACCATCTCCACATGTCGTGATCAAGGCCAACCCAGGTATTTTCTTGAATATAAGAATGCAGCACCACAAAGCACACCACAAAAATGATGTAGGTCACCATCAATACAGCCGTCACACGCTGCATCAACCAATCCCGTATACCGTAATGTGCTCCGGTTACAACGCGGCCTACCATAGCCACACCCCTCCCAACGCAGTCAAACCTAGACTCACAGATAGCACCCATCTGCTACTGGTGCGCGCCTGAGATAAATTCAAACCAAGATGCATGTTCATCAAAAGATGGCGAATTCCAGCACATACATGATGCATCAATGCCCATAGAGCAACGATTAAAAGTGCCTTACTTATTGGATATCGCAGCGTTTCGGTTAATCGAGTGTAACTTTCAATGGTAAGCAGACTATCTTGTAACATCATCAAAAAGAGTGGCAACATCAAAAACAATGCCAGACCGCTGATGCGATGCAACAATGAAACAAGGCCTGGCACAGGCAGCCTTATCAGGCGTAAGTTAAAATATATAGGACGCTTTTTTTTCATCAGTACGCGTAAAAGTAAACAATACTGTCATATTGCACTCGGCAATCAACCCACCAGGTCGGCACCGATATCTGACGTCAGCATCTACCTTTGATCCCAGACATCGAGAGAAAAATCTTAAGTTAGCAACACCTCTTGGAATCTATTCGCTAAGATAATAATATCAAGAGATGCTCATCAAACCCTTTAAATACCTAGGAATATTATCTACGTAGCGAGTGGCGTTGGCATGCAAAGCCAGCACCTCTGCTGCAGTCAAGCTACGTAACACCTTGCCCGGCGAACCCACAACGAGGGAATTGTCAGGAATAATCATTCCTTCCGTAATTAATGTATTGGCGCCCACCAGGCAATTCCGTCCAATGACGGCATGATTAAGGATGGTACTGCGAATACCAATTAAGCTGCCATCCCCAACAGTACAGCCGTGCAGCATCGCTAAATGACCCACAGTAACCTTGTTACCAATTATAACGGGTGCCCCGGGATCGGTATGTAACACTGCGCCATCTTGGATGTTACTACCTTCACCTACACGAATACACTCATTATCACCACGTATCACCACATTAAACCAAACACTGACATTAGCTTCCAGGATAACTGAGCCAATCACGCTGGCATTTGGCGCAATAAAGTGCTGCTGCCCATGTAATTTCGGTATGCAATCTGCTAAAGAATAGATCATGCTAAATTAGTCGAGCGCCGTCATGCCGGCTTGTGCAATTTTTCCATCTTCAGGCGAACGCACACCACTAACCCCAAGCCCACCAATGATTTGATTTTGACGCCTGAGTGGTACACCTCCTTCCGCTGGAAGGACGCCAGGCAAAGACAAGTGCACCAAACGACCACCCATTACCGCATCTTCAGTAACCTTGGTTGCCCTCTGAAAAGCAACGGCTGCACGAGCCTTTTGAATCGCTATTTCAATGCTACCAAACTGAGTGTCATGGTTGCGCTGCAGGTAAAGCAAATGACCGCCATCATCCACAATAGCAATCACCACCTTCCAGTCATTACGCAAAGCCTCGATCTCAGCAGCGGCAGCAATTTTTCTTGCATCGTCAAGCGTGAGAATAGGTTTGCTGATCATACTTTTTCAGCCAAGGCTTCAAATATGCGATCACTTATGCTATTCACACTACCTATGCCAGGAATATTAATATACTGCGGGGCATGCGTATCACCGGAGCTTCCCCAAGAAATATAGTATTCAACAAGCGGTTTGGTTTGCTCATGATAAACCTTGAGACGCGTCTTAACGGTATCCGCTTGATCATCTGGACGCTGCGTTAACTCCTCTCCAGTTAGGTCGTCTTTTTTGGGCACCTTTGGTGGATTAAAGGTTGTGTGGTAGGTGCGCCCGGAGGCTAAGTGCACAAGACGGCCGTCCATACGCTGAACTATATCGCTGTCCGGAACCTCAATCTCAACCACGAAATCAATATCGATACCCGCATTTTTTATTGCCTCTGCTTGTCGAATGGTGCGCGGAAAACCATCTAGCAAAAAACCATTCTCGCAATCCGATTCTTGGATTCGCCCTGTCACCAAACGAATAATGGTTTCATCTGGCACCAGCTCACCTGCGTCCATAACCCTTTTGATATCTCGTCCAAGTTTAGTATCGAGCTGAACCGCTGCACGCAACATATCTCCGGTTGAGATTTGCTGAATATTAAATCTTTTTTTAATGATACTCGCCTGAGTACCCTTCCCGGCACCGGGTGCCCCCAGCAATATTAATTTCATGACTTTGACCCATGTATTTTGTCTTTCATTATACGCTGACCATCATAAAGTTTACGGGTGACGTGCAGGTCTCGCTCCGTATCAACACCACCATGAGGCGTCTCAGCGCTAATCGTAACTCCGATTTTATATCCATACCACAGTGCGCGTAACTGTTCTAATGCCTCAATTTTCTCAATTGCGACAGGATCCAGCTTGCAAAAAATTCGTAAAAAGCTAGCGCGGTAGGCATATATACCTATGTGCCCAAGCGCCGCAACATTTCGCATCAAATCTGGGTCTTGAGCATCTCTTGGAAATGGAATTGACGCACGGCTAAAATAAAGAGCATTCTCCTGTTTATCCAAGATCACCTTTACCACATTAGGATTGCACATCGTTTCCTTATCCTGAATAGGATGGCACGCAGTAGCAATGGCGCACTCCGGGTGCGTATCTAAATGTTGCACCACAGCATGAATTAGCACGGGTGAAATCAATGGTTCATCGCCCTGGACATTAACCACAATGGTGTGGTCTGGCCATGCGAGTTTATCAATCACTTCGGCTATACGATCGGTGCCGCTGATATGATGAGCACCTGTCAAGCAAGCCTCATAACCATGCTTATGAGCTGCAGCCATGACGGACTCATGATCGGTAGCAATCAGAACTTGTTGCGCGCCACTTTTCGCAGACTGCTCTGCAACTCTTATCACCATTGGTTTCCCGGCAATATCAAGCAATGCCTTACCTGGCAAGCGAGTGGAGCCAAAACGTGCCGGTATTACCACGTTAAAATCCACCATCAGAAATTCTCTATTTCTTTTGGATCAAGATTGCGCGCTTCATCTGTCAGCATTACCGGGATACCATCTTGTATAGGAAATGCCAAGCGATCCACCTTGCAGATTAACTCCTGCTCCGTCTTCCGATAAATCAGCGAGGACTTGCACAACGGACAAACCAATATTTCAAGCAACTTAGTGTCCATCAAAGGAAGGCCTTTCTAATATTTTATTAATAAGCAATGAGTCGTTTAGTTGCGCATCCACGCGTAAGACCCAAAATCTTTCATTGGCAAACGAAGTGCATTTCACCGCATCCTTCTCCGTCATAAATATTGCATCCGCATCAGGATAATCCAAGTCAGTCGATGTAAAATTATGATGATCCGGGAAAGCTTGAATTCGCGTGTCTAAGCCAAGTCCATTTAGGTAAGTAAAAAAACGCTGCGGATGTCCGATCCCAGCAATGGCGTACAGCCGCTGACCATAAAAATTCATGGCTTTAGCTGACTTGCCTGGGTTAAGTAAATTGTAAAAACTTTCCCCCTGTAGTTGCATGCCATATTGATTCATGGCGACCATACCTCCGTTAATCACTACAGCATCTACCTGGGCCAAGCGTGAAAGTGGCTCGCGCAATGGGCCAGCCGGTAACATCAACTTGTTACCGAAGCGGCTCACGCCATCCACCACCGCAATCTCAAAGTCACGATGCAAGTGATAATGCTGCAACCCATCATCACTAAGTAGGATGTCACATTCTGGATGACGTAATAAAAGCGCCTGCGCAGCGCCAACTCGATCACGCCCCACCCAAACTGGGCACAGTTTACGCTGAGCCATTAGTACTGGCTCATCACCAACTTCGCTTGGATTGCTTGAGTCACACACCATCATTGGGGAGATGCCGCTACCGCCATAGCCATGGCTAACAATGCCAGGGTGCCAACCCCTGTCAATTAATTGCTGAGCCAACCATAAAGTTAAGGGAGTTTTTCCGCTACCACCGACAGTAATGTTCCCCACTACGATGACAGGCACCGGCAATCTTGTTACAACCAAAATTCCACTACGATAAAGGGCGCGACGGATTACCACTAACATGTAAAATATGAAGCTCACAGGTAACAACAGGCTGTGTAGTGCAGTGATGTGATTCCAGTATTTTGGTAGCCACCGCATTATTGCTTTGATCGTCCGTTATTTCCGGCTTGTGGTGAAGATGATGCGGCCATAACCCGCAAGACGAGCCGCTTCCATGAGATTAATGACGGACTGATGCGTGGCCTTGGCATCAGCATCAATCACAATATTTGGATCTTTCTGCCCTCCAGCTGCTGCACGCAAAGCTTGTGACATATTCTGCACACTGCTAAATGCCATGATTGAATCATTAATGGCGTAGCGTTCCGATGCGTCTACCGATACATTGATTCTTTTTATTTGAGGGTCCGCCCCTTCGCCCACAGCCTGAGGAAGGTTGATATGCAATTCAGAAAATTTTGCATATGTGGTTGTTACCATCAAAAAAATTATAATCACCAAAAACACATCTATCATTGGGATTAAATTTATTTCTGGTTCGTCACGCACGCGGTCACGCTGAAAGTTCATAACTTAATCTCGATGCACATCATGCACAACTTTAATTAATTTAATTGCCTGCTGCTCCATCTCGATAACCAATGTGTCGACCCTGGTTCTAAAGTATCGATAAAAAATCATGCTTGGGATTGCCACCATCAGACCGAAAGCTGTATTGTACAAAGCTATAGAAATCCCATGTGCAAGTGCGGCAGAGCTATTTTCAATCGAATTCTGCACACCAAATATCTCAATCATTCCAACTATTGTGCCAAACAACCCCAAAAGTGGACTTATTGAAGCAATCGTTCCCAGCGCGGCGAGGAAGCGTTCCAATTCATGTGAAACAACACGCCCCTCCTCCTCAATGGATGCCTTCATTACTGAAGATGAGCCCTTAGTGCTCTTAAGTCCGGCAGCTAAAACGCGACCCAGTGGGGACCCCGCCTCCAGGCGATGGAGCATGGCATCATTGACACCGTGATGCCGAATCTCAATCTTCAAATCATCTAGCAGGCCAAGGGGGGAAACTCTTTGACTACGCAAAGCTATCAATCGCTCCACAATCAGTGCAACAGCAATCACAGACGCTATTATCAAAAACCAAATTGGCCAGCCGGCCGCCTCTACAATACCAAACACTAGCTTTCTCCAAGTCAATTCAAGTTACCAGAACCGAACTCTATCTGGTCATACCTATTTGAGCAACATTCCTGCTAATCTCTTTGCATCCTCATTACACCCTCTATTTATCGACGCGACGACCGCCAGCGTTGCTGGCAAACATCGATTGATGGCACACTAGCGCATCACCTTATTTTCAGCATGAGAAACGCTCCATCAAAAAACTTAAATGTAATTAATTTTTAAAACCGAGCAAAAGTATGCCTGTCTTAATTTAATACATTAAACTTCGTCATGACACATGAACGGTAGCGCCATTTTCAATACAACGCCATCTTAACGAGTATGCCAACATGATCATCAAATCAATCACAGCCAATGGAAGTCATGTATTTAGCGTAAGCGAGCTGACCTTAACGGCGAAACAGACACTAGAGAATGGCTTGCCACTCCTGTGGGTGCGCGGGGAAATATCAAATTTTGTCTGTGCCGCCTCCATGCATTGGTATTTTTCCCTAAAAGACAAGCACGCACAGGTGCGCTGCGTTATGTTTTGTCACAAAAACAAGTATCTCGATTGGTTACCCAGCAATGGCATGCAGGTAGAGGTTTTGGCTCTAGCCACTCTATATGAAGCTCGTGGAGAATTTCAATTAACGCTAGAAAAAATATGTCCAGCTGGGTTTGGCTTGCTGCACGACGCCTTCGAGGCCCTTAAGCGAAAACTTGAAGCTGAGGGGCTGTTTGATTCTGCACGAAAAAGATTGCTACCATCTTACCCAGCGCAAATTGGTATCATTACCTCTCCACAAGCGGCCGCCCTAAGAGATGTATTAATCACTCTGTCCAAACGCATGCCGGGGATACCCGTCATCCTGTATCCAACCCCAGTTCAAGGGGGTGGGGCAGCACAACAAATCGCTCAAACCATAAAGTTGGTCAACGAGCGTGCAGAATGCGACGTACTCATAATCTGTCGTGGCGGTGGAAGTATTGAGGATTTATGGGCCTTCAATGAAGAAGTTGTAATCCGTGCCATCTGCGCTAGTCGTATTTTAACGGTGAGCGGCATTGGTCATGAAACCGATTCAACCATTTCTGATTTTGTTGTTGACCAGCGTGCTGCCACGCCCACCGCAGCAGCACAACTCATTACACCGGAGCGTCAACATTTATTACAGCGCACACAACATTTTTCTCAACGATTAGTGCGGGGGCAGCAGCGCCAACTAGAGCGCTTATCGCAGCAATTAGATTACCTACAGCTTCGTCTGACACGTCCAGCGGAACAAGTGCACAAGAGAATACAACTTCTTGGTCACCTGCAACAACGACTGCGAATGGCATTACGGCACACCTTGCAAGAGCAGCAATGGCTCTGGCAATCATTACAGCAACGCCTACCCACACCACTATTAAATATTCAAATATGTAGCGCACATAACAGAAGGATTGCTCGTCATTTACTGGAGACCACACAGCGCATAATGGAGCGCCATCACTCACATTTAAACAATCTACAGCAACACCTAGATCATCTCGATCCACAGCAAGTTTTGGCGCGTGGATATAGCATGGTAAGCGATGTAGATGGGAAAATTGTCTTGGCCAGCTCTGGCTTAACCATAGGCGCACATCTTGATATTACTTTTGCGCAAGGTCGAGCATACGTAGAAATAAAAGAGAAATTCACAGATAAGCATGCAAATATAAGCACGCACGTATAAGGCACAGGAATGTAACCAATTAAAAATAAACGTATTTCATAATAAAATGCCAAAAATACCGCATATTGAATAATCCGGTCAGCCGGCTACAAGTTGATTAAATGAACGGTTTTAGGGTAAAATCGACCTTTAATTGTAAACAAGCTAGGGAAATAATTATGGCTCGCGTCTGTCAGGTAACGGGGAAGCGCCCGATGGTTGGGAATAACGTATCTCACGCCAACAACAAAACAAAGCGTCGTTTTTTGCCAAATTTGCAACGTCGTCGCCTGTGGGTTGAAACCGAAAATCGCTGGGTATCCTTGCGTCTTACCAATGCCGGATTACGCACAATTGATAAGAACGGTATCGATGCAGTGCTCTTTGAGATGCGTGCACGTGGTGAAAATATTTAAGAGGGTTAAAAAAAATGCGTGAAAAAATTAAACTCGAGTCCAGCGCTGGCACTGGTCACTTTTACACAACAGATAAAAATAAGCGCACCACACCAGAGAAGCTTGAAATCAAAAAATTTGATCCAGTTGTGCGCAAACACGTACTCTACAAGGAAACAAAACTCAAGTAAAAATATAGGTGTGGCCTTGCCGCCACCCTGTCATTGTTATGCGTAACAGCGTAGCCTTCTAGAGAATTCCCGCAACACCGCAACACCACTACCTTCCGCCCTATGACACCAATCCTCTAATTGCTGTACCAATTGGTCTTTGGTATCCGACGATTCATGCCAAATAGAAACCAACTCTTGGCGCAGAGTGTAGGTCATCTGCAGAATAGCGCTGGACTTAATCACCACATTAAGTTTTATTTTTTGCTGCTCTGTCAAGAGCCTCTCATCCAAATGCAGCCAGTGCCTGATACGCGCCACATCAATCTTATCTAAAGTCACCAATTGAAGACGGGCCATTTCTGCAGCATATATATTTTTTAATAATTTTGCATATCTGGCGGCCACCTCATAGCGATTAGCTATGACAGCATGCAATGTCTCCAGATCACATGATGCCTTGGCTTCAATGAGGATCACTCGTGGAGGGCGCCTCTTGACCTTTGCCATTCCAAGTGCCTGAAGCACACATATATAAAACCAGCCGATATCAATCTCGTACCATTTATTGGATAGTTTTGCAGATGACGCGTATGTATGGTGATTGTTATGCAATTCCTCACCTCCAATAAAGATGCCCCACGGTACGATATTAGTGGATGCGTCTTCTGTGTGAAAATTTCGATAGCCCCAATAATGCCCAATGCCATTAACAATTCCAGCCGCATTAATGGGTATCCAAGCCATCTGCGCAGCCCATATTGTCAAGCCAATCGGGCCAAACAAGAGCACGTCAAGCATAAGCATAAGCACAATACCTAATTCGCTCCGTCCGCTATAAATATTACTTTCCAACCAATCATCTGGTGTGCCGTGGCCATATGTTGCCAATGTCTCTAGGTTCCTTGCTTCTTGTTGATAGAGGGCGGCACCCTCCAGCAAAACCTTCTTGATGCCCAAAACTATTGGACTATGCGGATCATCAGCCGTCTCACATTTGGCGTGGTGCTTTCGATGAATCGCAACCCACTCTTTTGTAATAATCGCAGTGGTTAGCCACAACCAAAATCGAAAGAAGTGACTGGGGATGGCGTGTAGACTTAAGGCTCGGTGTGCCTGATGGCGATGCAAAAAAATAGTAACGGATGCAATGGTAATCTGAGTCAAGATTAATGCAACTATCACATAACCCCACCATGGCAAGTCAATCAAGCCTAAAAACATTTACCGCCCTCCACGAAAAGTAAAATTCAAAACCAATCTTGAATGCATAGGTCGATCATCCCGACACAAACCAAGATCATTAAATCATCGCCCAGGCTTTGGCGTCCTTGTAGGCAGAGAAAACTTGTACATCTGCATCCACAAATATACGCGACAGCCAGGCCTGCCATGTGATCCACTGATCATCAGTAACCACCGCAATTTTTTTAAAATCATGCAGATGCTCACGATTAAAGAATCGCACTTCCTCCCACGCCACATCCACCGTATAGCCAAGCATATCTCTCAGATCAAGCAATAGGTTGGTTGCACTAGACGACCTAAGCATATCTAGCGCGCGTTCCTCAAATTGATTAAAGTCAGCTAGGGTAAACTCGCCCAACACTGCAACATCAAGCAAGGTTGTGGTCTGCTCTATTGCGATCATAGCTCAATCCTCCACTAATTAATTTATACGCTACACTTAAATTGACTCCAGATCGCATTCCAAATACCTACACACCTCCACCCAGATAAGGATCAAGCTGGCGTCGTATAAATTTATGAAAATGCAGCAAACCGTCCTCGGTCGGAGATTGATATGGCCCAAACTCTTCGATGCCGTTCTCATGTAGCCACTTGCGTCCCTGATGCATCTTCAAACAGATCTTATCATCTTCAAGCGCAGTTTCACGGTAGGCCGCCTTTTCCGCCTCAACGAAATCACGTTCGAACAATACTATATCTTCAGGGTAATAAAATTCCACGATATTCGTGCAAGAATTAGCCCCTCGCGGGATGACGGTACTGACTATCAGTGTATTGGGGTACCATTCAACCATAACATTTGGATAGTAGGTCAGCCAGATCGCGCCATACTTTGGCAAGACGCCATTGTTGTAGCGCAGCACCTGCTCCTGCCACTTTCCATAAACAGAGCTCCCGGCCTTCCGGAGGCCCTGATCAATGCCCACAGCCTGTATGCTGTACCAATCACCGAACTCCCAACGTAGATCATCGCAGTTAACAAATTTACCCAACCCAGGATGAAATGGTGCAACATGGTAGTCTTCTTGATACACCTCAATGAAGGTCTTCCAATTAAACGCATATTCATCAATCTCCACGCGATCAAGCTGATGATTTGAAAAATCAAACTCCTTGAATATTGGAATATTCATTAAGTCTTTAGCAACATCACGCTTACCCGCGAATTGCAAGCCATTCCAGTGTTGCAATGAAGTCTGTTTTAGATGTAGGCAAGGATTTTGAGGGAACCGTGGCGCGCCCAGCAGTTGACCGTTCATCTGATACGTCCAGCGATGCAATGGGCACACAATATGTTTTGCGCTACCGCGCCCCTCTAGCATGGTAGCTTGACGATGGCGGCAGATATTGGAAAGTAGCTGCACTCCACCTTCATTGCGAACCAGCATCTTGGCGTTATCCATCCAACTCAAAACATGATAATCACCAACGTTTGGCACCAACAGCTCGTGCCCAACATACCCAGGCCCGCTGTCGAATAGCACACGCTGCTCAATCTCCAAGATCTTTGGATCAAAATACCAACACAGCGGGGGCTGTCTGTGCACTTTAGTTGGATTGTAAAAATCAGCAATCTCAGTCACACCAACACATTCCTTATAAAATTAAGCACGCCAGAAGATCCAATCTCCTATTGTCCCCCAAAATAACAAGGGTGGGCAACAGCAAGCGAATCGCACCCACCAATTAGAGGGGCTTTATTTTTGATTAACCACTTGGGCTGCCCTTATGCTGTCAATGGAGCCGCTAAGTCGTATGCACCCCCCATCAACCCAGAGTTGCAATTAAATCAAAGCAACCAATGACATCCATCCTTAATTATTTAACCGAGTTCGTGTAATAATTTTGTAACAAAAAACCATTACAATCCTTCTCGGAAAGACGTTATCCGCCAATATTTAACATAATATATTGAAAATAAAAGGATTATATGAATAAAATAAAATCGTTACTGTGTGTATTCTGGCTTGCTGCCTCCTCGTTGTTATCGGTTGGCGTTGCCGCTACCAATCTGACTGGCGCAGGCGCCACATTCCCCTACCCAATTTATGCAAAATGGGCAGACACCTACAAAACGCAAACTGGCATCGCCCTAAACTATCAATCTATCGGCTCTGGCGGTGGCATCAAACAAATTATTGCCAAAACAGTTGATTTCGGCGCCTCAGACATGCCACTGGAAATCAAAGAGCTAGACAAGAATGGACTAATGCAGTTTCCGGCGGTAATAGGTGGGGTGGTGCCCGTTATTAACATAGCAGGTATCGCAACCGGTCAGCTCAGACTGGACGGGAAAGTATTAGCTGATATTTTCCTTGGGAAGATTACAAAATGGAATGATCCGGCACTATTGGCACTAAATACTACGGTCAAGTTGCCCGATGAAACTATCACCGTAATCCATCGTTCCGATGGCTCTGGAACCACATTTGTTTTTACAAATTATCTATCCAAAATAAGCCCGTCATGGAAATCAACGGTGGGTGAGGGTACCGCCGTCTCTTGGAAGGTCGGCACTGGTGGAAAGGGTAACGAAGGTGTTGCCTCTTACGTGCAGCGCATAAAAAATTCTATCGGTTACGTTGAGTACGCCTACGCACTACAAAACAAAATGGCCTACACGCAGCTAAAGAATCAGAGCGGTCAGTTTGTTAAGCCAGACGATGCTTCGTTCAAGGCCGCTGCCACCCACGCCAACTGGGAAAGCGCACCTGGCTTTTACGAACTACTAACCAACGAGCCCGGTAAGGAAAGCTGGCCCATTACGGGCGCCACCTTTATCTTGATGCACAAGGTACAGAACAAGCCAGAAACGGCCAAGGAGGTGCTTAAATTCTTTGATTGGGCCTACAGCAACGGTGGGGGGATGGCGGAAGCCCTAGACTACGTACCAATCCCTGAAACACTTCAGAAGCTGGTACGTGCCGCATGGAAATCACAACTAAAAGACAGTAAGGGCAAGGCTATTGAAATGAGATAACATACGCAAACACAATTTATTAATTGCACGGAGATTCGTCTCCACTGCCTCAATAAGTCAGCAGCGCATTCCAAGTAAACTATGCCGACATTTTTACGCGATGCGCATATGAAGCGCCACAATCTACTGGACATCCTGTTCCGTAATGTCACTCGCTTATCTGCATTTATCGTTCTCATGCTGCTTCTTGCGATACTAATATCGCTAGTAATCGGCAGCATGCCATCCATCAAAACCTTTGGACTTAAATTTCTAGCCAGTCCAAACTGGGATCCAGTTTCAGGTGATTTTGGAGCACTCGTTCCCGTGATTGGCACACTAGCGACATCCGCCATCGCTTTGTTGATCGCCATTCCAGTTAGCTTTGGAATTGCACTTTTTTTAACGGAAATGTCGCCACCCTGGTTGCGCCGTCCGCTCGGCGTTGCCATTGAGTTACTGGCTGGCATTCCTAGTATTATCTATGGCATGTGGGGGCTGTTTGTGTTTGCTCCATTTTTTGCTGATCACATTCAGCCATGGCTGATTCAAAAACTTGGCCCACTTCCCATATTTGGGCCATTATTTCAAGGCATTCCAATGGGAATCGGTATGCTTACCGCAGGTATTATTTTGGCCATCATGGTCATCCCATTTATCGCCTCAGTCATGCGAGATGTATTTGAAGTGGTCCCCACTCTACTCAAAGAATCCGCATACGGCCTAGGCTCGACAACATGGGAGGTGGTATGGCACGTTGTCTTGCCATACACAAAAATCGGTGTAGCCGGTGGAATCATGCTGGGCTTGGGTCGTGCGCTAGGCGAAACCATGGCAGTCACCTTTGTTATTGGTAATGCGCACCAGCTAAGCACGTCCCTGCTCATGCCTGGCAATAGCATCTCTTCGGCACTCGCCAACGAATTCAATGAAGCGGTTGGTGAGTTATATACCTCAGCACTAGTTGAGCTTGGCTTAATCCTATTCCTAATCACTTTTATAATATTATCGTTAGCACGTTATATGCTACATGTACTAACAAAGCGTGAAGGAGTGGTGGCCTAATCATGCTGACACTTTATACACGCCGGCGTCTGATAAATATATTTGGCCTTGGCATATCGGCTATAGCCATGCTGTTTGGCTTACTTTGGTTGACTTGGATTTTATGGACACTATTGGCAAAAGGATTGNNCCCAGCTATCCCTAGCAACGCTCACCCAAATGACTCCGCCGCCAGGCAGCGCAGGCGGCTTACTCAACGCCATTGTGGGCAGCCTAATGATCACATCTCTCGCTGTAGTGATTGGCACCCCCATCGGCATACTAGCCGGGACCTATCTCGCTGAGTTTGGTAAGCGCGGTTGGTTGGCGCCGATTACACGCTTTATTAACGACGTATTACTTTCTGCGCCGTCTATCGTGATTGGCTTGTTTATATATGAAATATATGTCATAAAAATTGGACACTTCTCTGGCTGGGCTGGCGCACTGNNCGTCGCGCAGGTCAAACATTTTACCGGCTGGGCCGGTGCGCTGGCCTTATCGCTGATCGTGATTCCGGTGGTGATTCGCACCACCGAAAACATGTTGCGCTTGGTACCAAATACTTTACGGGAAGCCGCGGCTGCACTAGGCGCGCCTCAGTGGAAGGTGATAAATCTGGTTACCCTGCGTGCTGCACGAGCCGGCATCATAACCGG
>DKNB01000058.1:14274-29018 GCA_002470125.1 Gallionellales bacterium UBA7399
CTCTTTACGTCACTCAACAATCAATTCTGGAGTAATGACATGAGTCAGCCAATGGCCAATCTACCGGTAGTTATTTTTCAATTTGCAATGAGCCCCTATCAGGATTGGCAAAGTCTTGCCTGGGCTGGCGCACTACTTATAACATTCAGCGTTCTATCGCTCAACATTCTTGCACGAGTCCTGTTTCGCCAAGGCTCGACAAGCTCCCATTAAGAGCGTACCCCAATGAGCACCGATAAGATAATCACCCCGAAGTTAATCGTACGCGACTTAAATTTTTATTATGGGACCGAGCGTGCCCTAAAGGACATCAGTTTCACCATACCGGAAAAAATGGTAACCGCATTTATTGGTCCATCCGGCTGCGGCAAGTCCACCATGCTGCGCACATTCAATCGGATGTACGAGCTTTATCCGAAGCAAAAGGCTACTGGCGAAATTTTTCTAGATGGTGAAAATATTCTAGATAAAAAACAAGATCTAAATACCTTGCGTGCAAAAATTGGCATGGTATTTCAAAAGCCAACTCCGTTCCCTATGTCCATCTATGAGAACATTGCTTTTGGTGCAAAGCTCTATGAAAATCTTAGCCGTCACGACATGGACGAGCGTGTAGAGTGGGCGTTACGCAAGGCAGCACTATGGACAGAAGTAAAAGACAAACTCAAGCAAAGTGGCACCAGCCTTTCAGGCGGTCAGCAGCAACGCTTGTGCATTGCGCGGGCCATTGCTGTGAAACCGAAAATATTGTTACTCGATGAGCCAACATCTGCATTAGATCCGATCTCAACCGCACACATAGAGAAATTGATTGATGAACTCAAAGCAGAGTTTACCATTGTGATTGTCACGCACAACATGCAGCAAGCAGCACGGGTGTCAGACTGTACAGCCTACATCTACATGGGGGAGCTCATTGAATTCGGAGAAACCCGCACAATCTTCACCAATCCAAAACGTAAAGCAACGGAGGATTACATTACGGGGCGATTTGGTTAACCGCATATTGCCTGTATTAATCTAACCAGCCAATACACTATTTATGAAAAAGTCGCAGGCCATTGGCACGCCACTCAGTCGATCTTCCACAAAAGTTATGCTACTTGGCAGTGGGGAGCTTGGTAAAGAGGTCATTATTGCATTTCAACGTTTTGGAATAGAAACCATCGCGGTCGATCGCTACCCCAATGCACCTGGGCATCAAGTCGCACATCGCTCATACACAATAGACATGGCCAATGCCGCGGCATTACGTGAGCTTATCAAGCACGAACAGCCAGATATTATCGTGCCGGAAATCGAAGCGATTGCTACCGATGTTTTAATAGAAATTGAACGGGATGGTGTTGCACGCATTATTCCAACCGCACGTGCCGCTCAGCTCACCATGCATCGAGAGGGAATTCGTCGCCTTGCAGCAGAGACATTAAAGCTACCCACCTCTAACTATGCTTTTGCCAGTAGCCTACAAGAGCTACGTGCGGCCATTGATGATGGGATTGGCTACCCATGCATAATAAAACCAGTTATATCTTCCTCTGGAAAGGGTCAATCTAAAGTTCACCATGCAGCAGAGGTTTCTATGGCATGGGATGCCGCTGCCAAGGGCGGTCGAGTAAATCAAGGGCGAGTAATAGTTGAGGGGGTCATCAATTTTGAATATGAGATCACTCAACTCACGGTGCGCTCCATGGGTGAGCACAATGAAATTGAGACTCACTTCTGTGAGCCAATTGGACACATCCAAATTAATGGGGACTACGTTGAAAGCTGGCAGCCANNAATGTCAGAGCTGGCCTTAGAGCGTACGCGCGCAATTTCAAAAAAAATTACGGACAACCTAGGTGGTTTGGGTATCTTCGGGATCGAGCTATTTGTCAAAGGTGATGACGTATGGTTTAGCGAGGTAAGTCCACGCCCACACGATACCGGAATGGTAACAATGTGTAGCCAAATTCAAAATGAATTTGAACTACACGCTCGCGCCATACTTGGCCTGCCGGTAAATACCGCCTTACGAACTCCAGGGGCAAGCGCAGTTATTTATGGACAACTAGAGGGGACCTCAATTTCTTTCATTGGGGTAGACAACGCGTTACGCGTCCCACAAAGTGATGTACGCTTATTTGGAAAACCAGAGTCATTCCTCAAGCGGCGCATGGGTGTGGCGCTGGCCACCGGGATCGATACAGATGAGGCGAGAACGCGCGCAAAAATGGTTTGCCAGAGAATCACCACGGTGGACACCTAAGCGCCGCCCAAGGCCGGCCAACTCATTGCTGAAATTTAGCTCATGGCTATCAGGCCACGCAGGACATAAGGCAGGATGCCACCATGGCGGTAATAGTCCACCTCAATTGGGGTGTCAATCCTCAACAGAAGCAGGACTCTCTGCACGCTACCATCGGTACGTTTGATAATAAGGGGTACTTCTTGCTGTGGCTTGATGACGCCATCTATGCCAGTAAGGTCGAACGTCTCTTCACCGGTCAGCTTCAGTGATGCCACGCTATCATCCCCCTTAAATTGCAATGGCAGTACGCCCATTCCAACCAGATTGCTGCGATGAATCCTCTCAAAACTCTTTGCCACAACAGCCTTTACACCAAGCAACCTTGTTCCTTTTGCCGCCCAATCTCGAGATGAGCCAGTCCCATACTCCTCCCCCGCAAAAATTACAGTTGGCGTACCATCTGCAACATGGTGCATTGCAGCATCGTAGATCGTCACCTGCCTGCCATTGTAAAGAGTATGGCCACCCTCCACGCGACCTCCATCTGCATTAGGGGGAAGCATGAGATTTTTAATCCGCACATTGGCAAATGTGCCGCGTATCATAACCTCGTGATTGCCACGCCTAGCACCGTAGCTATTAAAATCTTGAATCGCCACCCCCTTGCTCTGCAAATACTCGCCGGCTGGAGTGGTCGATTTAAAACTACCCGCAGGACTGATGTGATCAGTCGTTACTGAGTCGCCAAAGATGCCGAGTGCCTTAGCGCCATAGATATTCTGGTTTTTTATAACGGTCATCCCAAAATCGTCTAGAAATGGTGGGGGCGCAATATAGGTTGAGTCATCCCACTGATATTGCTTTCCAATCGGGGCGGAAATCTTGTTCCATAGCGACAAGTCATGCGTCATATCGCTGTACGAATTACGATAAATTATTGGATTTTCGGCAAATTGCATCACCGCATGAATCTCCGCATTGCTCGGCCAGACATCCCTCAAATAGACATTCCGTCCAATCAGGTCAAGACCAAGCGGCTCCGTATCTAAATTGACATTTACCTTACCGGCAAGCGCGAAAGCAACCACCAGAGGAGGGCTAGCCAAGAAATTTGCCTTTATATTTGGATGGATACGTGCCTCGAAGTTACGGTTCCCAGACAAAACTGCTGCGGCAATAAGATCATTGGCGACAATGGTTTTTTCTATTTCTACACTCAGTGGTCCAGAGTTACCTATACAGGTAGTGCATCCATAGCCGACTAAACGAAAGCCAAGCCGCTCAAGGTAAGGAAGCAGTCCAGAATTGGTCAGATAATCAGTCACCACGCGCGAACCAGGCGCAAGAGATGTTTTAATGTGTGGCTTCACGCGCAGGCCCGCCTCTACTGCTTTTTTTGCCAGCAGGCCCGCCGCAAGCATTACACCAGGATTGGATGTATTGGTGCAGGAAGTGATAGCCGCAACCAACACATCGCCATGATGGATGTCCACCTTCTCAATCGCCACGACATTCCGAGACGCATCATCTCCTACCGGTGTGTTTGTAATTCTTCCAAGATCAGACAAATCTGTCGCGTAGCACTTATTTAAGTTCTCTGCTGGCTGATTAAAGCCACCCTCTTCAATTGATTTGCTAAATAAAGCATTGAAGTGTTCTTTCATCCCAGAAAGCAAAACACGATCTTGTGGACGCCTTGGTCCAGCCAGAGATGGCTGGATGCCACTCAAATCAAATTCAATTCTCTCGCTATAATCAACTGCGTCCTTGTCGGGTATACCATAAAGTCCCTGCGCCACGAAGTAAGACCGAAAAGCGTCCAGCTCCGCATCGCTACGCCCCGTATTACTCAAATAATCTAATGTTTTATCGTCTACGGGGAAAAAACCCATCGTCGCACCGTATTCAGGAGCCATATTTGCAATAGTGGCTGANNCTGCAGCACCTGATCCAAAAAATTCAACAAATTTCCCAACCACCTTGCGGCCCCTCAGCAACTCAGTAAGAGTCAAAACAAGGTCAGTTGCAGTAACCCCTTCACGCAGTCTGCCCGTTAGATGAACACCCACAACATCTGGCGTTAAAAAGTATATCGGTTGGCCAAGCATGCCGGCTTCCGCCTCAATGCCACCCACACCCCACCCAACCACACCAACACCATTAATCATAGTGGTGTGGCTATCCGTTCCCACTAATGTATCTGGATAATAAACGCCATTTTTTTTCAACACACCACGCGCCAGATACTCCAAATTTACCTGGTGCACAATACCAACTCCTGGCGGAACGACTTGAAACGTATTAAATGCCTGCATTCCCCATTTCATGAACTTATAACGCTCATTGTTACGCTCAAACTCCAGCTCCATATTTAACTTAAGCGCATTCGAGCTGTTGTAGTGATCCACCTGAATAGAGTGATCAACCACCAAATCAACTGGCACCAATGGCTCTACGATCATAGGATCTTTTCCCATCTTTGCGGCGGCATCTCGCATAGCAGCAAGATCGGCCAACAGCGGGATGCCTGTAAAATCTTGTAAAATAATACGTGCAACCACAAATGGAATTTCCTCTGTACGCACCGCATTCTGTTGCCAACCTGCAAGCTGACGAATATGTGCTTCACTGATTCTCTTGCCATCATAATTGCGCAACACCGCCTCCAGTATTATTCGGATGGACACCGGTAAGCGTGAGATATTCCCAAGCCCGGCCACCTCAAGTGCATTTAAAGAATAATATTGACCGACACCACCATCGGCAAGAGTAAAGGTTTGGTAACTATCGAACAAATTATGTGCCATAAGAGCCACTCCAAATTAAAATTTGCATATCAAGGATATATTTTCAGACTAAATGATTCGAAGTAAGACCGCAAGCCATGCTTACCTACGGCTGAGATTTTCACACCCCAGGTAAGCGAGCGCTCCAAGGCCTGCGGTGCGCCCACTTGCAAAGCAAGCGGTGAGTAGGTATCCGCCGGTAGGCGCTTCCCAGTCAAGCATTTCACCGGCACAAAACATGCCCGGCATCTCGCGCACCATCAATCTTTCGTCTAGCGCTTCAAAGGTCACTCCACCCGCACTACTAATGGCCTCACCAAGTGGACGTGGCGCAATAAGTCGTATCGGTAACGATTTAATTGCGCCGGCAAGGCGTTCTGGATTAACTAAGTCCAAGGCTGGCAAGGCTTCACGTAGCAGAGCTGCCTTTACCCCTTTGATGTTCAATCGACTTCTTAAGCGGTTAGTCAGCGATCTGGAGTCACGCTGATGCGTTAATTCACTAACTACGCGTGACAAATCTCTTCCTGGTGCCAAATCAAGATAAATAACCGCGGCTCCTGTTTTTGCAATTTCATCACGCAGGGGCGCAGACAAGGCATAAATTAACCCCCCCTCAAGTCCCGTTCTCGTAACCAGCAGATCTCCCTGTTGGCAATGCATTCTCCCGGATGCATCGGCATGGGTTACGGTCACCGACTTTACTGGATGCCCGGCAAAGTGAGTTTCAAAATATTCACTCCAACCAACATCAAAGCCACAATTTGCAGGTCGTAATGTCTCAACAGGAATCCCTCGCTGCGCGAGCAATGTAGTCCACGCACCGTCAGATCCAAGTCGCGGCCAGCTTCCGCCACCCAGAGCCAATACAACGGCATCGGTAGCTATCACACGCTCATCTTGTGGCGTTACAAAACGGAGCTCGCCAGCATCATTCCACCCATGCCAACGGTGACGCACATAAAAATTTACTCCTGAGTTACGCAAACGGCGCACCCAGGCACGCAATAGTGGTGCCGCTTTCATGTCGACTGGGAATACACGACCAGACGTGCCCACAAATGTCTCTATGCCAAGATTCCTCACCCACTCTCGCAAAACTTTCGGCCCGAAAGAGTTAACCACTGATTTAATTCCATTATCGTTCGCACCGTAACGAGAGAGAAAGGCTTCCATCGGCTCNNTTCACCCCACCTTTCCCCGCCATTAAAAACTTACGCCCCACAGATGGCATGGCATCATAAACATCAACACGCACTCCGCCCTCAATGAGCACCTCTGCAGCCATCAATCCGGCCGGACCCCCACCCACAATAACGGCAGATCGACCAGTCAAACCACCTGGACAATCCTCACTCGTCGAATGAATTTTATTTTTTAGCAAGCTTATAAAACATGTGTGAATGGAGATGTGCCCAGGCACCCAATATACACTGGCATTACTTGGTGGGCTTTATGGGTTGCAGTGCTTTCCATCTGAAAATTTAAGGCTACAGACAAACTTTATTTTAAAGACATACAATCAATGAACTCAACGTGATTGACTATGGATTGATATTCGATGCTTTTGCGTCACGCACTGCAGATGTGGGTACTAACTGATGGTCACTCACTATCTGAAAGAACACCTCATCACCCTTGACCATGCCAAGCTCACTGCGAGCGCGCTCCTCTATGGCCTCAGTGCCTTGCTTAAGGTCGCGCACTTCGGCATCCAACATCGCATTGCGCGCTTGAGTTTTGCGATTAGAATTTTTCTGCGTCTCAATCTTATAATTAAGGTCTAAAACCTTCAGCCAGCCACCCTTGCCAAGCCATAGCTGATACTGCAGCAACACAAGCAAAAATACCAACACTAGGGAGATCCAACGCATTCTTATTTGAGAAACAGTATTGGATTTACGATAACTGATAATAGGCGTCACGCCCGGGATAGTATACGTTACCCCCCATCTCTTCTTCAATGCGCAATAATTGATTATATTTTGCCATACGATCTGAGCGCGACATGGAGCCAGTTTTTATTTGCATGGCATTGGTGGCCACAGAAATATCGGCAATCATGGTGTCCTCGGTTTCCCCAGATCGATGTGAAATAATCGCAGTATAGCCAGCGCGTTTGGCCATCTCGATGGCAGCAAAAGTTTCAGTCAGTGTGCCAATTTGATTAATCTTAATCAGGATTGAGTTGGCCAGCCCCTGACGAATTCCTTCACGTAATATCTTTGTATTGGTTACAAAAACATCATCTCCAACCAATTGCACGTCTCCACCCAGGCGCTGGGTTAACAGCTTCCATCCAGCCCAATCATGCTCACTCATTCCATCCTCTATGCTAATCAATGGATATCGATCAACCCAATTGGCAAGATAATCAACAAATTGCGCAGAGGTAAGCCCCACGCCCTCTGACTTTAAGTGGTATAACCCATCTCTATAAAATTCAGAGCTTGCGCAATCCAAGCCGATTGCCACATCCGCTCCGGGCACGTAACCCGCCGCCTCTATGCCCTCCACGATCAATTTTAATGCGGCTTCATTGTTTGGCAGATTGGGTGCAAAGCCACCCTCATCACCCACGGTAGTTGGCATCCCTTTGTCATTGATTAATTTTTTCAAAGCATGAAACACTTCGGCACCGCAACGCAAGGCCTCATGAAAGCTCGCCGCCCCAACCGGGATAATCATAAACTCCTGCATATCAATATTATTGTTGGCATGTGCCCCGCCATTAATGATATTCATCATAGGGACGGGCATAGCCATTCGTCCCGCACCACCCAAATAACGATACAACGGCAGGTTTAACTCCTCCGCAGCAGCCTTTGCTACCGCCATAGATACCGCCAAGATAGAATTTGCACCCAAGCGTGATTTGTTCTCTGTGCCATCCAAATCGATCATAGTCTGATCAATAAATGCCTGCTCAGTAACCTCTAGCCCAATAACAGCTTCTGCTATTTCAGTATTGACGTTATTAATGGCCTTTAATACACCCATGCCACAATATCTCTTCTCATCAAAATCTCGCAGCTCGACAGCCTCTTTTTCTCCGGTGGATGCACCAGATGGCACTGCGGCACGCCCCATAACACCAGACTCCAAAAGGACATCCGCCTCAACCGTAGGATTGCCACGAGAATCCAGTATTTCACGCGCTACAACATTAACAATTACACTCATCGTCCATTCCTTTAATTCACTCAATGTTACGCAAGTTCACGCCTTCCTCAATCAAGCCCTGCCCTTTTGTTACTCCATCCAGCATACTCAAGGTTCGCAACAATTCCTCCAGGTGATCAAGTGGAAAGGAATTTGGTCCGTCCGATAATGCCTTTGCCGGATTTGGATGCGTTTCCATAAATATCCCAGAAATACCGGCCGCCACTGCTGCTCGCGCCAACACTGGTACAAATTCTCGCTGACCACCACTCACCACTCCCTGTCCACCAGGTAGCTGCACTGAATGCGTAGCATCGAACACCACCGGACAATCAGTATTGCGCATTACCGCTAGGGAGCGCATGTCCGATACCAAATTGTTATAACCAAACGACGCGCCCCGCTCACATACCATAATGTTGTCATGGCCGCTGGCATCACGGGCCTTTGCCACCACATTTTGCATATCCCAAGGCGACAAAAATTGTCCTTTTTTTAAATTGACCGGGCGTCCCGCGCTAGCAACGGCATGAATAAAATCAGTCTGACGGCACAAGAATGCGGGGGTTTGCAATACGTCCACTACCGCAGCAACTGCTTCTATTTCATCAATCTCGTGCACATCGGTCAACACCGGCACACCAATTTGGTTTTTTACTTTTTCCAAAATCTTTAGGCCCGCATCCATCCCAAAGCCTCTGAAAGACTTTCCCGAGCTACGATTTGCCTTGTCATAAGATGATTTATAGATGAATGGCATCCCCAATTTAAGACAAATCTCTTTTATTTGTCCGGCCGTGTCTAATGCCAATTGTTCGGACTCAATGACACATGGTCCGGCAATTAAAAACAATGGACTTGTCAAGCCAACTTCAAAATTACATAATTTCATATGATTATTTTATACAGGGATCGTCAACTTGCGACGCTGAATAGCCGCGCTAATAAATGCATTAAACAACGGGTGTCCTTCGCGCGGCGTGGAAGTAAATTCTGGATGGAATTGCACTCCCATGAACCAAGGGTGCATCACTTGTGGCAACTCCATAATCTCCGGTAAATCCTCACTTGGTGTGCGCGCAGAAATTACAAGGCCCGCCTTTTCAAGTGCGGGCACATAGTGATTATTAACCTCGTAACGATGACGATGACGCTCATTAACCTCGGCACCGTAAATAGTGGCGGCCAAACTGCCGCTTTTTACTGGGCAACGCTGCGCACCCAAGCGCATGGTGCCACCCAAATCAGAATCTGCACTACGGATTTCAGCCCTGCCATCACCATCACGCCACTCAGTAATGAGAGCTACTACAGGGTGTTCGGTTTCTGAGTTGAATTCAGTGCTGTTCGCATCTGCCATATTGGCAACGTAACGAGCATACTCAATAACCGCAAGCTGCATACCCAAACAGATACCCAGGTAAGGCAACTTGTTTTCACGAGCGTAACGTATGGCGGAGATCTTGCCTTCTGTTCCACGCTTTCCAAAACCGCCAGGAACTAAAATTGCATCAAGTTTTTTTAGACTATCTATGCCTACACTTTCCAACACTTCGGAATCAAGGTATTCAATATTGACGCGTGTCGAAGTGTGTATACCTGCATGTCGCAATGCCTCAATAAGAGACTTGTATGACTCAGTTAGCTCAACATACTTGCCAACCATGCCAATGGTCACCTCATGGCACGGATGCTCCAATGCATAAATAAGCTTTTCCCAGACAGACAAGTCGGCGGGGGGAAGGTGCGTCCATTCGAGCTGCTCACACACGATGCGATCCAAACCCTGCTCGTGTAACATCTGTGGGACCTTGTAAATGCTGTCAACATCCCACATTGAGATTACAGCATCTTCGCGAACATTTGAAAACAAGGATATTTTAGCGCGTTCCTCATCCGGAATAGGACGATCTGCTCGACACAGCAAGGCTGTCGGAAAGATTCCGATCTCGCGTAATTTCTGAACACTATGCTGTGTTGGCTTTGTTTTTAGTTCGCCAGCGCTGGCAATATAGGGCACCAACGTCAGGTGCACGTAAGCTGTATCCCTGCGCCCATGACGCAACCCCATCTGTCTGGCGGCTTCCAGGAATGGCAACGACTCAATATCCCCTACCGTTCCACCAATTTCAACAATTGCTACATCAGCGCTTCCGCCATACGAGGCGGCGGCACCACGCTCAATAAATGTCTGTATTTCATTTGTAATATGGGGGATAACCTGTACCGTTTTTCCAAGATACTCGCCGCGACGTTCCTTGCGAATAACGCTGTCATATATTTGACCGGTAGTAAAGTTATTCGCTTTGCGCATCTTGGCTGAAACAAAGCGTTCATAGTGCCCTAAGTCCAGATCGGTTTCGGCACCATCTTCGGTGACGAACACCTCACCATGTTGAAATGGGCTCATCGTACCCGGATCAACATTTATATACGGATCCAACTTCAATAGGGTTACCCTAAGGCCACGTGACTCAAGTATTGCGGCTAGCGAAGCTGCAGCAATACCTTTGCCCAATGAAGAAACCACACCGCCGGTAATAAAAATATATTTAATCATGACTTCTCATCATACCGTAAATCCCCATCACTTTCAAAGCGATAACATTGGTTGAGGCTAGATATTTGCTTGGGTTGCCCCAACGGGTTGACCTTAAATATTAATTTGAATTTACCAAATTGGGTGCTGGATGCCGAGAAAAGCAAAAAGGCTTCTAAGTCAATTGACCTAGAAGCCTTCTAATACTTGGTTGCGGGGGCAGGATTTGAACCTACGACCTTCGGGTTATGAGCCCGACGAGCTGCCAGACTGCTCCACCCCGCGTCCGGGTTACTTCTAATCAACTGCTTACGACCAACCAAGCCAAAGAGTATAGCCCCACTTATTCACTTGCGCCAGCATTTCGCCAAAAAAGATTCAATCAGGGGCGGCTCCCGTCGACTTGATAACCCTGCCCCACTTTTCGATCTCGGCGTGCTGGAATTTGCGGAACTCGGCAGGCGATCCGGCAATAACCTCGAATCCCTGCCCCAGCAGGACTTTGCGCGCGTCGGGCTCCCTTAGGATCCGCTGGGTTTCCGACGCGAGTCGCTCCACGATGTCCTGTGGCGTCTTCGCCGGTGCAAGCAGGCCGATCCACGATAGGGATTCGAGCTGCGGGAACCCCAGTTCCGCGACACTTGGGATCTCAGGCGCCATTTCACTTCGCTTCGCCGAGGTCACCGCCAGGCCCTTCATCTTCCCTGATTTGACATGCGGCAGGAGTATGGGCGCTATCGCGAACATAGCCTGTATGTTCCCGCCCAGCATGTCGGTCACCGCCTGGGGGAAGCCTCGATACGGAATGTGGACGGCAAAGACCTTCGCATCGGACTTCAACAATTCCATTGTCAGGTGCGAGGCGCTGCCGCTCCCTGCCGAACCGTAAGAGACCCGACCTGGATTCCTGCGCAGGTATTCCAGGAAATCCTTCAATGAACCTACCGGCAGGGAGGGATTCACCACAAGGAGTTGCGGCGCCCAGGCCATCAGGGAGATTGTCGAGAGGTCACGCTCGGGGTCGTAAGGCAGGTCGGCATACAACACCTTGTTGGTTGCCACGGCAGCGTTCGTACTGACCAGCAGCGTGTAACCATCAGCAGGGGACTTGGCCGCGAAGTCGGCACCGACGTTTCCGCCCGCCCCGGCGCGATTCTCAACAACGAACGGCTGGCCGAGAGACTCCTGCAGGCGCGGGGCCACAACGCGTGCAACCGTATCCGGGGTACTTCCCGGAGGGAAGGTCACGATGATCTTCACCGGATGGGAGGGGTACTTCTGGGCCAGCAAAGGGGTTGCGGAAAAAGCCAGCAACAGCGCCGCAGCACACAAGGAAATTCGCAACATCCGATCCACCTCCATCTGAACATGGTCCTGCTAAATTCTTTCCGTTTCCCCCTGGCGCGGCTGCCACACCATCAACCGCTTCTCGGCCAGGCCCACGATGTAATCGAGAACAAGGGCGAATGCGGTCAGCACGAGGATCCCGGCAAATACCGTGTTGATGTCGAAGGTCCCCTCGGCCTGGAGAATCAGGTAGCCAACGCCACGGGAGGATCCCAGATACTCGCCGACAACGGCCCCGACAAACGCAAGTCCGACCGAATTGTGCAAGCTCGCGAACACCCAGCTCATCGCGCTCGGCACATAGACATGGCGCAGGAGCTGGCGCTGGCTCGCGCCGAGGATGCGGGCGTTTGCGAGTACGGTGGGGCTGACTTCGCGCACGCCCTGGTAGACGTTGAAGAATACGATGAAGAATACGAGCGTCACGCCCAGCGCAACCTTCGAGGCGATATCCAGGCCGAACCAAACGCTGAAGATCGGGGCAAGTATCACGCGCGGCATCGAGTTGAGTGCCTTGATGTACGGGTCGCAGAGGGCTGAGGCGACAGGGTTCAATGCGAGCCACAATCCGATGACCAGCCCAGACACTGTGCCGATGACAAAGGCCAGGAAGGTTTCCCAGAGCGTCACCCAGAGATGTTCATAAATGGCGCCTAGATAGAACCAGTCCCAGACACGGCCAAGGACCTTCAGCGGTTCGCCGAAAAAGAAGGCGGCCTTGTTCGCATCGTCGAAATACACCGGCGGCATCAGGCCAGGAACCGTCAGCACATGCCATATGGCGAAAAAAGCTGCCAGCATGCCGACCTGCCAGAGGCGCAGGTTGCCCTGTTGCGGGCGAATCTTCGACCACAAGCCCTTACTGGATTCTTGTTCGCGCATAGCCCTTGAGCACCTCGTCCTTCATTGCGCGCCAGATCTTCGTGTGGAGTTCGATGAAGCGCGGCGTCAGCCGGATCTCGGCGACATCCCGCGGCCGGGGCAGGTCGATGGTGAACTCGCCGATCGGCCGCGTTCCTGGCCCTGCCGAAAGCACCACCACCCGGTCTGAAAGCGAAATCGCCTCTTCAAGGTCGTGCGTGATGAACACGACCGACTTGCGGTTGGCAGACCACAATTCCAGCAGTTCGTTTTCCATCATCTGCCGTGTCTGGATATCGAGCGCCGAAAAGGGTTCGTCCATCAGGATGATCTGCGGGTCGAGGATCAGGGTCTGCGCCAGCGCCACGCGCTTGCGCATGCCGCCGGAAAGCTGGTGCGGATAGCGGTGACCGTGGCCCGCGAGCCCTACCCTTGCGAGCCAATCCTCTGCGCGAATCACCGACTCCTCGCGCGTGACTCCTCGAAACTCAAGGCCGACCGTGACATTGTCGAGCGCTGTGCGCCAGGGCATCAAGGCTTCAGTCTGGAACAGGTACCCCGCGTTTCGATTGAGTCCGGCCAGCGGTTCGCCAAAGACCTTGACCGTCCCTGCGGATGGCTCAAGAAGCCCGACCGCAATATTCAAGAGCGTGGATTTTCCGCACCCGGTGGGCCCCACGACCGAGACGAATTCCCCCGGTGCAACCAGAAGGGTGGCGTCCTGGACCGCCGTGTAGCGGGTGTCCTTTGCGTCACGCGCGGCGAAGGTTACCGTAATGTTTTCCAGCGCCAGCGCCGGCGTGTCCCGAGAGTCCATGCGCTCTACATCTTCTTCGAATACTTCGCAAGCGCCTTCTTTGCGAACTCGTTGGTGTAGGTCTCCCCGAGATTGATCTTTTCCGGAGTTATTTTCGGATTGAATGATGCGAGTGCCTTGAGCGTCGTCCTGGCGCCGGCCTCGGACATCAGGCCATCCTTCGAGTAGGCCGGCTTCACGTTGTTGAACGCGAAGAGGTACATCGCCTTGTTGCCAAGGAGGTACTCCTCCGGAACTGTCGCCAGCACCTGCTGCGGCGTGGCGTCCTGAAGCCAGAGCAATGCGCGGACCATTGCATTCGTCAGCGCCTGCACGGTATTCGGGTTCTTCTTGACGAACTCAACCGGGGAATAGAGGCTCGCCGCCGGCATCGGGCCCCCGAAGATTTTCTCGGTGCCTTCGGGCGTGCGTGTTTCGGCGATGATCTTGACCTTGCCTTCCCTCTCGAGGATCGTGACGGCGGGGTCTGTCTGCGACACGACGTCCACCCGCCCCTGATCTACCGCGGCGATGACGGTGGACCCTGCACCGATTCCGATGATGGAAGCGTCCGAGGGTTTCAGGCCTCCCTTGGCAAGCAGGAAATTTGCGACCATGTTGGTGCTTGACCCCGGCGCACTGACGCCGATGCGCAGCCCCTTGAGGTCCTTGGGCGACTTGTAGCTCGCGGCCTTCGAGGTGACGATCGCGACCGAAATCTGCGGCGCCGCTCCCGAGAGCACGAAGGACACGAAATGCAGTCCGTTCGACTGCATGTTGATCGTATGCTCGTAGGCCCCGGACACGACATCTGCGCTCCCTCCCACGACCGCCTGCAGCGAGCGCGAGCCACCCGGGAAGTCGCTGATCCGGACGTTGAGCCCCTCGTCCTTGAAATACCCGAGCCGCTCGGCCAGCGTCAGGGGCAGGTAGTAGAGCGCAGACTTGCCTCCAATCGCGATATGCACGTCAGGCTTCTCAATCTGCGCCTCGGCGCCCGTTGACAGGGCAAGCACGGCG
>DKNB01000007.1:0-11505 GCA_002470125.1 Gallionellales bacterium UBA7399
AAGTCGGTGAGTCCACATGACAGCCTGGGTTCCAACCTCGCGGTGCAGGTTAAAAATAATAGTGTGATGCGTGTGCTCCCTATTGAAAATGAAGAGCTCAATGAGTGCTGGCTTTCCGATAGGGATCGCTTCAGCTATGAGGGGTTAAATTCAAGCGAGCGACTAACCAAGCCGATGATCAAGCAAAACGGTCGATGGCTAGAGGTTGACTGGCAGATCGCCCTAGAGTACGTGTCCAATGGATTGCGTCAAATCTCTCGGGAGTCTGGCCCAGAAAGCGTAGGCGCTTTGGCCACACCCAGCTCCACACTCGAGGAGCTTTACCTGCTTCAGAAATTAATGCGTGGATTGGGCAGCAATAACATTGATTTTCGTTTAAGGCAGTCTGACTTTAGTGCCGACGGCAAGCAGGGTGGCGCACCCTGGCTGGGTATGGCCGTGGCAGACATTAACCGCGTCGATCGCTTCCTGATAGTGGGCAGCTTCTTGCGTAAAGATCACCCGCTCTTGGCGTCGCGTGTGCGTCAGGCGGTCAAAAAAGGTGCGCAGGTTAATGTGATACACGTCGCCGATGACGACCTGCTGATGCCAGTGATCCACAAGGAGATCGTCCGCCCGAATGAAATGGTTACGGTGTTAGCGCAAGTACTGAAGGCGCTAGCCACAAACAAGCAGGTGGCGCTAGATGCGAGTGTTCAACAGCTGGTGCAGTCTGTAACGCCATCAGCGAAGGCGCAGGCGATGGCCGACAGCCTTGCTAGTGGCGAGCGCGTCGCCGTGCTCTTCGGAAACCTGGCGCAACAACATCCTCAGACATCGCAGTTGCAACTGCTGGCGCAGCACGTTGCCACACTTTGTGGTGCGACATTTGGATTTTTTGGTGAGGCCGCCAACAGTGTAGGCGGCCACCTGGCGAAGGCGGTGCCATTCGCTGGTACCACACAGGGCATGAGCGCTGCCGCGATGCTGGCCGCGCCGCGCAAGGCCTACGTGCTACTGAACGTCGAGGCGGAACTGGACACCTATAACCCACAGCAGGCAATGGCTGCCATGGGCACCGCAGACATGGTCGTGGCATTAAGTGCCTACAAGCATCACGCCACTGAGTACGCTGATGTGTTATTGCCGATTGCTCCATTCACTGAAACCTCCGGCACCTTTGTCAACACAGAGGGGCGAGTGCAGAGTTTCAAGGGGGCGGTGAAGCCACTAGGTGAAGCGCGTCCCGCGTGGAAGGCCTTGCGTGTGCTGGGCAACCTGCTTGATATTGCTGGCTTTGATTACGAGAGCAGTGAGGCGGTACGTGATGAGGTCCTTGCTGGCGTTGATGTGTCGAGCAAGCTGAACAACACCCTAAAGGGTGTAACGGCGCAGGCCTCAACAGCCAGTAGCGCCACTGGCTTGCAGCGTGTCAGCGATGTACCGATTTACGTTTCTGATGCCATTGTACGTCGCGCCACCTCACTGCAAAAAACACACGACGCTGCCGCTCCCTGTGCCTTTGTGCATAGTGCGGAGCTACAGAGGCTTAATCTTAGATCGGGTGAGACTGTTAAATTGACACAGGGACAAGGTAGCGCGCAACTGTCTGTTGGATCGGATGACAGCCTGCCCCACGGAGTTGTGTGGGTAGCCGCCGGCCACGCCCTGACGGCAAGCCTGGGCGCGATGTTTGGTGAAATCACAATGGAACGCGCATGATGGAACTACTCCAGTACCTAGAAAACCTTCTTGGTAGCGCATGGCTTCCAATTTGGACGTTGGTAAAAATACTGGTCATCGTCGTGCCAATTATGCTGACGGTAGCCTACCTGACCCTTGCAGAACGCAAGGTAATTGGCTACATGCAGGTACGCATTGGTCCCAACCGGGTTGGCTACTTTGGGTTGCTGCAGCCACTCGCTGACGGACTCAAGCTGCTACTCAAAGAGATCATCATCCCATCTGGCTCGAACAAATTCCTATTCGTGAGCGCCCCCATTCTTGCCTTAACGCCTGCCCTGGCGGCCTGGGCGGTAGTGCCATTTTCGGATGGCATGGTCCTAGCTAATCTCAATGCAGGCCTGCTATATATTCTGGCGATGACCTCGCTTGGTGTGTACGGGATCATCATCGCGGGCTGGGCATCTAATTCAAAGTACGCGTTCCTGGGCTCGTTACGATCAGCCGCGCAGATTGTTTCATACGAAATTCCGATGGGCTTTGCCCTGGTGTGCGTGCTGATGGTGTCACAGAGCATGAATCTCGGCGATATTGTGCTGGGTCAAAAGAGTGACGTCGGTCTTTTTGGTTGGTACTTTATCCCCCTGTTCCCGATGTTTGTGGTGTACTTTATTTCGGGCGTAGCGGAGACAAATCGATCCCCATTTGACATGGCAGAAGGGGAGTCCGAGATTGTCGCTGGCTTCCACGTAGAGTACTCCGGCATGGCTTTCGCGCTGTTCTTCTTGGCCGAATACGCCAACATGATCCTGATCGCGATACTCACCGCCATCATGTTTCTGGGAGGCTGGCTGCCACCGTTCGACATCGCCCCATTTAACTTGTTGCCGGGAATATTCTGGCTGCTGGCCAAGACGTCATTCATCCTGTTCTTGTTCTTATGGTTTCGCGCCACCTTCCCACGCTATCGTTACGATCAGCTGATGCGCCTGGGCTGGAAGGTGTTTATTCCACTAACGCTGGTTTGGGTGGTGGTGATCGGCGCCTGGATGCAAACTCCTTACTGGCTATGGTGATAGCCAAGGACACACAGACATGAAAATAATTGTTAAATTTTTAAAGACCTTCCTGCTGCTGGAGCTGGTGAAGGGCATGGCCTTAACCGGCAGGCACTTCTTTGCGCGCAAGATTACCGTGCAGTTCCCAGAGGAGAAGACGCCACAGGGGTTCCGCTTTAGGGGTCTGCACGCGTTGCGTCGCTATGACAACGGCGAAGAACGATGCATTGGATGCAAGTTGTGCGAGGCGGTGTGCCCGGCGCTGGCCATCAACATAGAGACCGAGGAGCGGGCCGACGGAACACGCCGTACCACACGATACGACATCGATCTGGTTAAGTGCATATTCTGTGGGCTGTGTGAAGAGTCCTGCCCGGTGGATGCCATCGTAGAGACTCGCATCTTGGAGTACCACGGCGAGAAGCGAAGCGACCTCTACTACACCAAGTCGATGTTACTGGCGGTGGGTGAGAAGCATGAGAAGCAGATATCCAAGGATAGGGCGTCAGATTCCAGGTATCGCTAGTTAAGGCAGGCGGCCTGTATGGTTGTGTAGGTAGTTAAGGACTTTAGACTATGTTAATTGGCTTCGACACATTGGTTTTTTATACGTTCGCTGTGATCACAGTACTGGCAGGACTGAGCGTGATCACTGCGCGCAATCCAGTGCACGCCGCCCTGTTCCTGGTGCTGGCCTTTTGTAGTGCGGCCGGTGTGTGGATCCTGCTAGAGGCGGAGTTTCTCGCCATCACCTTGGTGCTGGTGTACGTCGGCGCGGTAATGGTTCTATTCTTATTTGTAGTCATGATGTTAGATATTAATATTGAGAAGTTACGTGAAGGATTTTGGCGTTGGTTTCCGTTCGGTGGAGTGCTGGCCGCCATCATGGTGGGGCAGATGATATGGGTTTTGGGCAGCCGCCAGACCTCTGAGACCGGCGCGCAGGTTCTCAAACATAGCGCCAGCTATAGCAATACGAAGGAACTCGGGCGTCTGATCTACGTTGATTACGTGTATCCATTTGAGCTGGCAGCGGTGCTGCTGCTGGTGGCGATTGTGGCTGCCATTGCGCTGACATTGCGTCGTCGCAAGAGTGTGAAGTCGCAGGACCCGGCTAAGCAGGTTTTGGTGCAGAAATCGGACCGTATTCGCATTGTGTCTGGGGTCGGTAAGCACGGGACAGAATAAATAACGACGTTGTCTGTCATGGTTGCATAAAGATTCGATAAGGGAAGCGTATGTTGAACGTGAGTTTGTCACATTACCTGGTGCTCGGAGCCATCCTATTCGCCATTGGCGTGGTGGGTATTTTTCTGAATCGCAAGAATATCATCGTGCTGCTGATGTCGATCGAGCTGATGCTGCTCGCGGTCAACACCAATTTCGTTGCTTTCTCGCATTACCTGAATGATGTGTCCGGACAGATATTCGTGTTCTTTATCCTGACCGTGGCCGCGGCCGAGGCCGCCATTGGCTTGGCGATCCTGATAGTACTGTTCCGCAACCTACGTACGATTAACGTAGATGATCTGGGTAGCCTGAAAGGGTAACGGCGAAAATGATTGCTATGGAAAATTTATACTTGCTGGTCCCCTTGGCACCCTTGGCCGGCGCCATGATTGCTGGCCTGTTTGGCGGACTTCTGGGGCGTACATGGACGCACCGCGTCACCATCCTCCTGGTGGCCATTTCCTTCTGCGCCTCGCTGCTTATCTTTGAGGATGTCATGGCGGGGCACACATTTAATGGCACGGTGTACCAGTGGATGCTCTTGAGTGGCACCCACTTAGAGGTCGGCTTTATGATTGACAGCCTGACCGTGATGATGCTCCTGGTGGTGACCTTCGTGTCGCTGATGGTGCACGTGTACACCATAGGCTACATGGCAGAGGATGCAGGCTACCAGCGCTTCTTTAGTTACATCTCGCTGTTTACGTTCTCCATGCTGATGCTGGTGATGTCCAATAACTTCCTCCAGCTTTTCTTTGGGTGGGAGGCGGTCGGCCTGGTGTCCTACCTGCTGATTGGTTTTTGGTACACGCGCCCGACGGCAATTTACGCCAACCTTAAGGCCTTCTTGGTTAATCGCGTGGGAGACTTTGGCTTCCTGTTGGGTATTGGTTTAATTTTGATGGTGTTCGGCACCCTGGATTATGTCGCGGTGTTTGCCAACTCTCATTATCACGTCAATGAAATAGCACCCATTCCAGGCGTGTCGTGGAACGTGATTAGCGCTATCTGCATTCTCTTGTTTATTGGTGCGATGGGAAAGTCTGCGCAGTTCCCGCTCCACGTTTGGCTCCCGGACTCCATGGAAGGCCCAACCCCGATTTCTGCACTTATTCATGCCGCGACTATGGTTACCGCGGGGATCTTCATGGTGGCGCGCATGTCGCCACTGTTCGAGCTGTCCGACACCGCGCTGTCCTTTGTGATGGTGATTGGCGCCATTACCGCTTTGTTCATGGGATTTCTCGGTATTATTCAGAACGACATCAAGCGTGTGGTGGCCTACTCGACGTTGTCACAGCTGGGTTACATGACCGTTGCGCTAGGCGCCTCCGCCTACTCGGTGGCAATCTTTCACCTCATGACGCACGCCTTCTTTAAGGCGCTACTATTCCTTGCCGCTGGTTCGGTCATCATTGCCATGCACCACGTTCAGGACATCCGTCAGATGGGCGGGTTGCGTAAGTACATGCCAATCACCTGGATAACCTTTCTGGTCGGCTCCTTGGCGTTAATTGGTACCCCGTTCTTATCTGGATTCTATTCCAAGGACAGCATCATCGAAGCGGTGGCCCTGTCGCACCTGCCTGGCTCTGGCTTTGCCTACTTTGCGGTGGTTGCCGGCGTCTTTGTGACTGCCTTCTACTCTTTCCGCCTGTACTTCCTGGTGTTTCATGGCGAGGAGCGTTTTGGAGTGGCCCACCACGCCCACGATAAGCATGACGCATCGCCCGCCGATAGTCACACCACTCACGACGAGGCTCACGGCTTAGCCCCCGGTCAAAAGCCACACGAGACCCCGTGGGTGGTTTGGTTGCCCCTGGTGCTGCTCGCCATCCCATCGATCGGTATCGGCTACCTTACCGTTGAACCCATGCTGTTCGGTGATTACTTCAAGAATGTGATTGCCATAAACCATGAGCTGCACCCATCCATGGAAGAGCTGAGGCACGAGTTTCATGGCGCCTGGGAGATGGCGATACACGGACTGATGTCCCTCCCATTCTGGTTGGCGTTGGCTGGCGTGGTGACGGCGTGGGTGCTCTACCTAAAGCTGACTCACATCCCGGGGCTCATCAAGCAGAGATTTAATTTCCTGTACGTGCTGCTAGATAACAAGTACTACTTCGACCGCTTCAATGACTGGTTCTTTGCCTCTGGCGCCCGCAAGATGAGTAAGACCCTGTGGAACTTTGGTGACATCAAGCTGATCGATGGGTTGGCGGTAAATGGCAGCGCACGCTTGGTTGGCAGGCTCTCTGATTTGTTGCGTCGCGTGCAGACTGGCTACATTTATCACTATGCATTCTCCATGATCATTGGGGTGTTTCTGCTGCTTACGATGCGCACCTGGTTTGAATAACGTAGCACTTGAGATACTGAAGGAACGAGTATGATTTTTGAATTTCCATTGCTGAGCCTTGCCGTATGGCTGCCAATTTTGTTTGGCGTGCTTGTCCTTGCAACGGGCAACGATCGCAATGCCTCGCTGGCTCGCATCATCGCACTGGTTGGTGCGGTGCTTGGATTCCTGGTTACCATTCCGCTGTATGTTGATTTTGATAAGGCGCAAACCGCCATGCAGTTTGTTGAGCTGCAGGATTGGATCCCTTATTACAACATCCACTATCACCTAGGGGTGGACGGCATCTCTGTACTATTTGTTCTGCTGAACAGTTTCTTTACCCCGTTGGTTGTGATTGCCGGCTGGAAAGTTATTGAGAAGCGTGTAGCCCAGTACATGGCCGCATTCCTGATTATGTCTGGTCTGGTTAATGGTGTGTTCGTCTCTCTCGATGCGGTGCTGTTCTATGTGTTTTGGGAGGCCATGCTGATTCCGATGTTTATTATCATCGGTGTATGGGGCGGCTCAAATCGTGTGTACGCGGCGATCAAGTTTTTTCTGTATACGTTCCTCGGCTCGGTGCTGATGTTGATAGCGTTGCTGTACCTGCATATTCAATCTGGGGGCAGTTTCTCGATCCTAGATTTTCACAAGATGCCCATCCCGATGACCGCACAGGTGCTCGTGTTTATTGCATTCTTTATGGCGTTTTCGGTAAAGGTGCCAATGTTCCCGGTGCACACCTGGCTTCCCGATGCCCACGTAGAGGCTCCTACCGGCGGCTCGGTCGTGCTGGCGGCAATTTTATTGAAGGTGGGGGCGTACGGATTTATTCGCTTCTCTATGCCAATCGTGCCAGATGCTAGTCATTACTTAGCCGGCGTGATGATCGCGCTGTCCTTGATCGCGGTGGTGTATATCGGATTGGTTGCGCTGACTCAGACCGACATGAAAAAGCTGGTGGCGTATTCCTCTATCTCTCACATGGGCTTTGTCACACTCGGATTTTTTATTTTTAACGCCTATGGCATGGAGGGGGCATTGATTCAGATGCTTTCGCACGGCTTTGTGTCGGGCGCACTGTTCTTGTGTATAGGCGTGTTATACGATCGCATGCACACACGTAACATCGCTGACTACGGTGGCGTGGCTAGCAAAATGCCAGTGTTTGCTGCATTTTTTGTGCTGTTCGCGATGGCAAATGTGGGTCTGCCTGGGACCAGCGGCTTTGTGGGTGAGTTCATGGTAATCATGGGCACGATCAAGACTAACTTCTGGTACGCCTTTATGGCCGCCAGCATATTGATCTTCGGTGCGGCGTACACGTTGTGGATGGTGAAGCGAGTGATCTTCGGTGCGGTGACCAACCAGAACGTCGAACGATTGACCGACATTACTTTGCGCGAGAAGCTGGTGCTGACGATCTTGGCGCTGTCGGTCATGGGTATGGGGCTTTACCCACTACCATTCACCGAAATTATGCACACATCCGTGAATGACCTGTTGACGCACGTCTCTCACTCCAAGTTATAAGTTAACGGTATTTGAGGAATTTATGAGTTACTTGCTTACCCTGTCTCCCGCCTACGCAGAAATATTTCTGCTGGTGATGGCGAGCGCGATCCTGATTGCAGACCTGTTTGTGGTTAGCAAGGAAAGAACACTGACTTATGTGTTGGTGCAGCTCACCCTGCTGGGCTGTGCGTTGATTACCACCGTAACTCACGAGCCGAACGTTATGCAGTTATTTAACGGCATGTTCGTGGGCGACGCGATGTCTGACGTGCTCAAGCTACTGAGTTACCTCGCCGTATCGATGGCGCTTGCGTACTCCCGTCATTACTTGCTGGTGCGCGGACTGTTTACGGGCGAGTTTATGGTGCTGACGTTATTTGCCCTGCTGGGCATGATGGTGATGATCTCTGCCGCCCACTTTATGACCCTGTACATCGGACTTGAGTTGCTGTCACTCAGTCTGTATGCGATGGTCGCCTTGCAGCGCGACTCCGTTGCCGCCACCGAGGCTGCGATGAAGTACTTTGTTCTAGGCGCGCTTGCCTCTGGCCTGCTGCTATATGGCATGTCTATGCTGTACGGCGCCACCGGAGCACTTGGGATTGCGGCGATCTCGGATGCCATCAGGCACGGCGTAGAAAACAAGGAGCTGCTAGTTTTTGGACTGGTGTTTGTGGTGGCGGGTCTGGCCTTTAAGTTGGGCGTGGTGCCTTTTCATATGTGGGTACCGGACGTCTACCATGGCGCGCCAACCGCCGTTACCATACTGATCAGTTCGGCGCCAAAGCTGGCCGTGTTCGCATTTGTGATGCGCATCCTAGTGGACGGCCTGCAGCCACTGATGATGCACTGGTCTGGCATGCTGGCAATTCTTGCCGTCCTATCCATGGCTATCGGCAATATTGTCGCTATTGCACAAACAAACATTAAGCGCATGCTGGCTTACTCCACTATCGCGCACATGGGATTTCTGCTGCTCGGTGTGCTGAGTGGTGGTACTGATGGATACGGTGCCGCAATGTTTTATGCGGTAACTTATGTGCTGATGAGCTTGGGCGGCTTTGGCATGATCATGCTGTTGTCGCGCGAGGGTTTTGAGGCTGACATGCTCGATGACTTTAAGGGGCTCAACCAGCGTAGTCCGTGGCTTGCATTTATGATGCTGATACTGATGTTCTCCATGGCCGGAGTGCCACCAACTGCAGGATTTTACGCAAAGCTTTCCGTGCTGCAGGCAGTCATAGATGCAGGGCACATCCCGCTTGCCGTTATGGCGGTACTGTTCTCGTTGATCGGCGCATTTTATTACCTGCGTATCGTTAAGCTGATGTACTTTGATTCCCCAGACAGCAACGCTCCCATCTCTGTGCGGTTTGATAACGGCCTGCTGATCTCTGTTAATGGCCTGGCGATACTGGCCCTGGGAATCATGCCGGGCGCGCTAATAACGGTATGCGCGATGGCAGTGCAGCAATCCCTGCTGCTGCGTTAATAAAGGGGTGTGTGCAAAGCGTTCCCGCTGAGTGCGGGATTTTTTGTTTGTGGTTACGCTGGCCATCACCCAAGGTGCTATGAAGATACATAACGGCGACAATCACTACCCCCACTTTCTGAGTACAGCTCCATGACGAAATGCTATGACTTAATTGTTTTTGATTGGGACGGGACGGTGATGGACTCCACTGCACTCATAGCGGGCTCGATTCAGGCCGCATGTCGAGATGTGGGTCTTCCCGAACCAACCGATGTGGTTGCCAGGTACGTAATTGGGCTTGGATTGGATGAGGCGCTACGCCACGCTGTACCAGGCCTAAAAGAAAGCAAGCGGGGCGACCTAGTTGAGCGGTACCGTTATCACTTTCTTGCGCAGGACGAGTCGGTTGCGTTATTTGATGGAGCGAGGCAAACAATTGTCGGGCTGCACGCCGCAGGAAGCCTCCTCGCGGTGGCAACAGGTAAGAGCGAGCAGGGATTAAAACGGGCCATGCAAACAAGCGGTATGGAATCGTATTTCCATGCCACCCGTACGGCAGACAAGACACTCTCCAAGCCAAATCCGGCGATGTTGCTAGAGATTATGGATGAGCTCGGTGTCGTAGCGCGACGAGCGTTAATGGTGGGTGATACTACACACGATTTGCAGATGGCGCGCAACGCTGGTGTGGATGCGATTGGTATGACGCATGGGGCTCACCCAGCAGATCAGTTGCGTGAGCTTAACCCGCTAATGCTGGCGAATAATTTTTTTGAGTTGCAGGTGTGGCTCAAGGAACGCTGTTAATATAACAAATATATTTTTTATTAAGGAAGCGCTATGCCGGGGCAAGGTAACAACTGGGAACGAGATGTACTGGAGAGTCTGGCCATGGCTGCCATTCAAGAGCAACGACGCGCTCGTCGCTGGGGTATCTTCTTTAAGGTGCTAACATTTAGTTGTCTGGGTGCCTTGTTCTTGTTGAGCATGGGGTGGATAGGCAAGTCGGAGTTACCGCTGAGTGGAAAGCACACCGCGTTGGTGAATTTACATGGCGTGATTGCGTCGGAGACAGCTGGCAACGCTGACAACATTATGACAAGCCTACAAGATGCGTTTAAGGATGGGCATACGCAGGGGGTAATCTTGCGCATGGATAGCCCGGGCGGCAGCCCCGTGCAGTCAGGCTATATCAATGATGAGATTCAGCGTTTACGTATCAAATACCCGGCCATCCCTCTGTATGTGGTGATCGAGGATATATGCGCTTCCGGTTGCTACTATGTGGCAGCAGCGGCGGACAAGATTTTTGTGAACAAGGCCAGCCTAGTGGGCTCCATTGGCGTCCTAATGGACGGCTTTGGTTTTACTGGTGCCATGAGCAAGCTGGGCGTGGAGCGACGGTTAATGACGGCAGGGGAGAACAAGGGATTCATGGATCCATTTTCACCGATGAACACCAAACAGCAGGAGCACGTTAAGAGTATGCTCGCTGAAATTCATCAGCAGTTCATCGCGGCAGTCAAGAAGGGGCGCGGCAAGCGCCTAAAGGATTCGGCGGATGTTTTTAGTGGCCTGATATGGACCGGTCAAAAAGGTATCGAGATGGGATTGGCGGACGAAATGGGGAGCGTAGAGAGTGTGGCGCGCGATGTGATTAAGGCGGACTACATTGTTGACTTTACAGTCCACGAGGGAATTACGGAGCGACTCGCGAAACGTTTTGGTGCGGGAGTCGTGGGCGCCTTGCCTGGCCTATTTACTCAATCTGGTGCGAGTTTTAGGTGAATGGGTGTAGATATGTATGCACCAAGTTGGTGAATATTGCATGGCTTAGTTGCGAGTAGTATAATTAAAAAACATTAAAATCAATCGAGTAATAGGTTTGGAGCGGAACTTGCTTACTAACTTAGTGGGTTCACTTATATCTTGATGAGGTGGAATATGGAAAGCCTAAAAGTGGGGAGTGATGCGTTATTTATTTTGCTGGGCGCCATTATGGTCCTGGCGATGCACGCAGGTTTTGCATTTCTTGAGCTGGGTACGGTGCGTAAAAAAAATCAAATAAACGCACTGGTAAAGATCCTCGCTGATTTCGGTATCTCCACGTTAGCCTATTTCTTTATTGGCTACAGCATCGCCTACGGCATAAATTTTTTCACGGATGCCGAACATTTGGCGCAAAAAAACGGCTACGAGCTGGTTAAATTTTTCTTCCTGCT
>DKNB01000007.1:11602-11748 GCA_002470125.1 Gallionellales bacterium UBA7399
CAGGTAAATTTTGGCGCAGAGTTCCATGACTTTGCTGGCTCGGTGGTGGTTCACGCGGTGGGCGGGTGGATAGCGTTGGCGGCTGTCTTGGTGTTGGGTGCGAGGTTTGGTCGTTACAGCAAGGACGGTCGAGTTTCTGCGCACCC
>DKNB01000037.1 GCA_002470125.1 Gallionellales bacterium UBA7399
CTGTTGGCAATGATTCACCACAAGCCATACAAGAAGCGAATAGCAAGGGGAAAAAAATAGTCGGTGATTTCATTGGCTCCCCCAAGACGCTGGCATCGTAATGGCTACTTGTCGTTTAACTCATCATCCTTATAGTACTTGGTGCCCTGGATCGTGGCTTGCAGCGCCAACCCCGTTTCAGTGAGCTGATACAAACTCACGCCCGGTGCGACGGTGATTGCACCCTCTAGGGCGCCTCCCTTGCTACCCGATTTGGCAGCGATGTCGGCCTGCGCGTCTGCCGTCCAACCGCTTTCAACAAATTGCTCGAAGGCCTTGGCGGTTGTGAATACGAAAATACCCCTAAAATCCTTTACCCCAAGCCCGAAGCCGATGCCGCCAGAGACCATCTTCATGTAGATGTCCTTGTGCGTTGCGTTGTCATGGGCCACACCAGAGCCGCCCGCAGCAGAAATAAAGAATAAATTAATCCCGACATTGCTAAATGCTGCGTAGCCAACTGCTTTTTTGATTTCACTTTCGACGTTTGGATGCACTTTATACAACTTAGCTAGGGTCTCGCTACGCATCTTAAGGACTTCCTTCCTTTTATCCTCTGGGGAGGATGCGGCGACAGCGGAACTGGCGAATCCGGCAATAATGATTCCAGCGGCTATGACGGCTAAAATATGTGTGCGATAAGAATTTGGTTTCATGGCTTTCCCCTTAATGTGCACGTTGCGTGCACCTCGTCGTTAAAAAATCCCGTTGGTCGAGATTGTTCCTTCAGACTACGCTGCAATCACACCACAAGATAGTTGTGCTTTATGCATACAACCTATGTTTTATGCAATTAGTGCGGGTTAACGCCCCTCATTATTTTTTAAGCAGCCAAACATTCTCCTTTGCCGCACACCCCCCCTTCAGCCCACCAGGCAGGTCGGCGCTCGATACGAGGGTTAACTCGTAGCTGTCGCTGTAGTGTTGACGTATCTCTTCGTTGCTAACTGAGAAAGGGGGCCCCGCCATCGAGCTCTGGTCGTACTCGTAACAAATCAACAGCTGCGGCGCCCTATCTGTAATGTTCATCAAGTGTGCCGCGTATCGATTGCGCATCTTGTCAGGCAGAGCCACCAAGGCTGCCCTATCAAAAACTGCATCGACCGGCCCCAGGATTTCGCTCGATAGGTCAAATATGTCACCCACAAATATGTCGATATTTGGTGCGCTGTAGCGATCCATCTGGCCCGCCGCTGATATTTCTGGCTTTACCCCAAGCTCCGCAAACAATTGCTCGACGGCAATCACGCTCAACTCAGCCCCTGCGACACGGTAACCGTTATCCAGTAGCCAGGAAATAACGAGCGTTTTACCACACAATGGCACAAACACACGATCACCCTTTACTAGAGATAAATGATGTAAGTAACTGACTAATAGTTTATTTACATCGCTCTCGTGGAAACCAATTTCACCCTCTTCCCACTTCCGATGCCAGAAACTGGTATCCACAATACGTCACCCCCTAAAGAAATCTGTTTGCGCCTCACCCTGCTTTATTTGTGACTATCCGGCTGGAGTCATCACAACGCAAGCATGAAAAACGTCCAATCAAGTCCAGGTCATCTAAATTCAACAACACAAACGATGGCACTTCGAGCATTATATCGATCCACAGGCAGGCTTGAAATTTTCAATGCGCCCACACTAAATGCCCATGCAAATTAATTCTGACTTTGGCCAGCGTGTAGTCATTCAGCACGATCAGCTATCTTGGGTTGCCAGCCCAGTCCTCGGCATTGAGCATCGGATGCTTGACCGTACAGGCCAAGAACCTGCCCGAACAACATCCATCGTGCGATACCTTCCGGGCACCAGATTCACAAGCGGCACAGACGATCTAGGTGAGGANNTCTCGAGGGTCAGCTCAGCGACGAATCCAGTGACCATCCCGCCGGCACGTACATCAAAAATCCACCCGGATCGTCACGCACATCCTTCACCACTTCGGGCTGCCTGCTTTTTGTGAAGTTGCACCACCTTGATCCGGCGGATCGGCAGCATCGGGTGATCAATACTAGGACCGCGACCTGGCATCCTGGGCTTGTGCCAGGACTCCTTGTCTTGCCTTTGTCGGAGTTCGCTTCAACACATACGGCGATGGTTCGCTGGGCACCCAATACCCACTTCAATCCACATAGACATTTCGGTGGCGAGGAAATATTTGTGCTGGAAGGCGTGTTTGAGGATGAGCATGGTCGATACCCCGCTGGATCTTGGATACGTAGTCCACACATGAGCGCTCATCAACCCTACAGCATTGAAGGTTGCACCATTCTTGTAAAAACTGGGCACTTAAAATAAGTTACATCAATTAAAGAGCCCCAGATAATGCGATTAAATTGTTGGATTGCTATACTGACCCCTATAGCCACAACCTAAAGGAGTGAGTCATGGTTCGTATCATAGCTGCTGCCGTTGCGATGACCCTGTGCGCAATCAATGCGTACGCTTTCGATCTCGCAAGCCCAGATATCGCCGAGGGTCGTACACTTCATAAGGCTCAGGTGTACAAGGGGTTTGGCTGCAGTGGGGGCAACCTCTCACCGTCGCTGAGTTGGAAAAATGTACCAGCAGGTACGCGCAGCCTAGCGGTAACCGTTTACGATCCGGACGCGCCGACGGGTAGCGGCTGGTGGCACTGGCTTGTGTATGACATGCCGGCGTCAGTCACCTCATTGCCCGCCGGCGCGATAGCAAATAAGGGTTTACCCGTAGGTGCCAAGCAGGGGCGCAACGACTTTGGAGACCGAAACTTTGGCGGAGCGTGTCCACCGGCGAATGACAAACCGCACCACTACGTGTTCACTATTCACGCGCTCAAGGTTGAGAGGCTGGACGTTCCAGATACCGCCAGTGCCGCACTCATTGGGTTTATGCTGAATGCCAACAGCCTAGGGAAGGCTCAGCTTACCGCGACCTACTCTAGACGAGG